>JBGTGN010000142.1:0-4338 GCA_041746715.1 Pirellulales bacterium
CGTTCGCAAGGAGATAAACATGCTGCTGGTACGGCCCGCTATGACTCGCCTCTTATGCCACGCTCGACCGTGCTTATCCCTTTTGGGTTGCGCACTCGTCTCTTTGTTCTTACTACCACCATCCGTCACCGAGGCAGCCGACCCAGAGGCAACTGTCGCCGGCGTGTTCACTCGCGTGCGTCAACATGAGTTTCATCCGCTCAACGGGGACGGGACGTTCACGAACGACCGGACCCTGGGCAAGCATGGCATCGCGGACGTGGACAACGATGATTGGCGCGTGCGGCTGTTGGCCATCGGCGATTTGGTTCGACTCCTGCCAGATGCGGCCGATGACGTGGCGCAAGGGCTATTCGACAAGAATCTTCATGTCCGACAAATTGCCGCTACCGCACTGGGAATCGCGAGACAGACGACGGCCGCAGGAAAGCTGGAGCAGGCTCTCAAGGAAGACGACAGCCCCTTGGTCCGTTCGCAGGCGGCGATGTCACTCGGCCAGATGGAGTCGAGTGGATCGCTCGACATACTCAGAAAGCGATGGAAGGAGGACTCGTCTCGGGATGTGCGGCATCAGTGCGAGTTGGCTATCGACCAAATCGAGAAGAAACGAGGCGCGACGGACGAGCAACTCACGGCGTTTCGCAAACTAAACGCCAAGGATTTTGAATCGGTTCAAGTCGGCGGCAAGGCAGCGGATTTCGTTTTGAAAGATACTGAGGGAGTTTCCTGGCGGCTGAGTGACGCCAATCAGAACGGATGGATTGTGTTGATTTGGATCTTTGCCGACTGGTGCCCCGTCTGCCACGGCGAGTACCGCGATCTGATCGACTTGCGGAAACAGTTCAAGGACGCTGGCGTCCAGCTCGCCACCATCGAATGCCACGACACCTACCGCAGCCGCGTCATGGTCGGCAAGGAACTGGAACCGCAATACTGGTTCTCTAAGCAGTCGTTCAAGGACAAATACAGGACGGGAATCTGGTGGCCGCACTTGGTCGACCGTGCCGGTGCGGTCGGAGCCAAGTACGGAGTCGATCCGATGAGCTTTGCCGTCCATGCGGAATACGTCAACCGTCCCTCGACGATCATCATCGATCCCAAGGGGGTCATCCGTTTCGCGTACTACGGAACATTCTGGGGAGACCGTCCTTCGGTTCACGAAACTCTGGAGATGATCAAGAACGAGCGGTTTGAGTTTGAACACAAGGAACGACTAAAGATGGTCGGTACCCAGGGGGCGAAATGACTGTCGGTCTCTCGCTGATCGCCGGCCTGATGTTGGCTCTTGCAAACGGCGCGAATGACAACTTCAAGGGGGTTGCGACGTTGCTTGGAAGCGGTACGGCGGACTATCGCCGCGCCCTGCTCTGGGCGACGATCTGCACACTGTTGGGATCGCTCACTGCGGTGTTCTTTGCAGGAGAACTGCTGAGAAAGTTCAGCGGAAAAGGTCTGGTTAGCGATGCCCTGACAACGAATGTGGATTATGCGGCCGCCGTCGCTCTTGGAGCCGGGTTGACCGTCCTGGTGGCGACCCGCGTCGGAATGCCGGTCTCAACAACCCACGGCCTGCTCGGCGCTCTGCTGGGAGCGGCACTAGCGGCGGGGTCGCCAGTCAGCGTCGTAAGGCTAGGCAGCGGATTTGTGTTGCCACTCTTACTCAGTCCGTTGCTGGCTCTCTGCATCACAGCCGCTGTTTATCCCCTGCTTCGCAGTACCCGCCGCCGGCTCGGAGTGTCTGCGGACACGTGCCTTTGTGTTGGCGACGAGATTGTTGAAGTCGTACCGGTGGGACATGGTGTTGCGGCCATGCAGCGTGCGAGCGAGCTGAGCCCCCAGGTTGGCGATACGGTGACCTGTCGCCAACGCTATCAGGGACAGGTTCTTGGTCTGGAAGCAGGAGCCGTTCTGGACTGGTTGCACTACGGATCGGCGGGCATTGTGAGCTTTGCCCGCGGCGTCAACGACACGCCGAAGATCGCCGCCCTTTTGTTGCTGAGCCCGCATTTGTCGGGCACTTTCTCCACGTTGCTGGTGGGCTTCGTGATCGCGATCGGCGGAATCCTCAGCGGCCGGCGAGTGGCCAATACGATGAGTCTTAGAATCACCAGCATGAATCACGGCCAGGCATTTGTCGCCAATTTGATGACCGGACTGATCGTCATTACGGCCAGCCGGTTGGGGATGCCGGTATCCACGACACACGTCAGTTGTGGCGCGCTGTTCGGGATTGGCACGGTCACCGGGCAAGGAGATTGGAAGGTGATCGGCAAGATCGCCGGTGCCTGGTTGTTGACCTTACCTTTAGGAGCGGCACTCGGAGCGACGAGCCTCTGGTGCATCCGCTGGATGTCCTTGGTTTGAACCATGTCGGTCGCATCAGAAATAAATTCATCCCCCGTCGCCGTATGCATGTCACACGAGAGTGAGGCGACTCAATCCACATCGGCGCAACCGGATCGTGTGATCGTCTTTGCCCGATTTCCCGAAGCCGGTCAGGCGAAGACTCGGTTGATTCCAGCCTTGGGACCTGAACGAGCGGCGCAGCTTCAGACGGCGTTGACTCGGAGAACCTTGGATGTCGTCCGGCGGCACTGTTCGGTTCGGCCGTGCGATCTGGAGGTGCGATTCGCGGGGGGTGACATTTCACGCATTCGCAGCCTGCTCGGGGCCGAGAATCGGTATTTGACCCAGCACGGAACCGGTCTGGGTGATCGACTGGAGCATGCCGTCACTGCCGCTTTCTCGGAAGGCGCGAAGCGAGTTCTCGCGATCGGCACGGATTGTCCCGAACTCGAACCGGCGATACTTGACGAGGCGTTTGAGGCTCTGTCGCACGCGGATGTCATACTTGGGCCGGCCATCGACGGCGGGTACTATCTGATCGGGTTGCGTGACAATCAGCCGGAGTTGTTTCGGGGAATTGACTGGGGTACGAAGAACGTACTGCGCCAGACACTCGAAAGTGCTCGTCGTGCGCGACGTAGCGTTCGTCAACTGAGGCCGCTCTCCGATGTCGATTACCCTGAAGATATCCTTGCCTGCCGGCGTGTGCCGGGAGCGTTCTCCGATGTTCTGCCCGAGACGCTTCCGGGGTTGCTGTCTATCGTCGTTCCGACTTTCAACGAGGAACGGACCATTGAGCAGACCTTGGGGGCAATCGCGGGCCTGACGGACGCTGAGGTCATCGTGGCCGACGGCGGTAGCACGGACGCGACGGCCGAAATCGCCCGCCGCATGGGAGTCTGCGTCGTACCGGTCAGACCAGGGCGCGGGCGACAGATGAACGCCGGAGCGGCTTTGGCCCGTGGCGAAGTCTTGCTGTTCCTGCACGCCGATACGAAATTGCCCGGGGGATTTCAAGGGCACGTTTGGTCCACGCTTGATCGCGGAGCCGTCGCGGGTGCGTTTCCACTGCGCATCGACGACGAGCATTCGGGCTTGCGTTGGATCGAATGGGGCGCGAATTTGCGTTCGCATTACCTCCAGATGCCCTACGGTGACCAGGGGCTGTTCGTGCGATCCGAACTGTTTCATCGCGTCGGCGGCTTTCCGAACTGGCCGCTGATGGAAGATTACGAGCTGTGTCGTCGGTTGCGAAGACACGGACGGCTGCTCCTCGCGCCCGCAGCCATCAGCACTTCCGCGCGACGATGGTTGAAGCTGGGCCTGTGGCGTACCACGTTCATCAATCAACTGTGCATCGCCGGATTCCGTCTGGGTGTCTCGCCAGAACGGCTGGCTCGCTGGTACTCATCGCGAAGTGGTCAGAAGCGTTAGATGCGTTATCGATTGCTGGTACATCATCAGCTCGCTGCGCGAGAGTTCTGATGACGTGAGAAACACCTTTCGGACGTTCGGGCGCACTGTGGGCCATTTCACAGTGGGCGTGCTGCGATCCGGCTATCTTGAGTGCAGTTGGGCGGCCATGTCGTGCCGCTCAGATTCGTCGTGAGGAACCAGTTCAAGGAGATTCATCGATGTCGGAATCGAATGTGTCACGTCGCCAGTTCAATCAGTTGGCGGCCGCCGCGTTTGGCGGTCTGATGCTTGGCACCACCGTAGTCCGGGCGGAAGACAAGAAGGAGGAAGAGAGCTTGCTGCTGAAGGAGCCGCATACGTGTCGCGGACTCAACACCTGCAAGGAGAAGGATGCGACCAAGAAGAATTCCTGTGCTGGCATGGGCCAGTGCGCCACCGCCAAGGCTCACGAATGCAAAGGAATGAACGAGTGCAAGGGCCAGGGCGGCTGCGGCGCGAAGCCCGGCGAAAACGCCTGCAAGACCAAGGGCGAATGCGCCGTTCCGCTGAGCGAGAAGACGTGGAAGGTGGCCCGCA
>JBGTGN010000143.1:0-23279 GCA_041746715.1 Pirellulales bacterium
GGCTGCTGACACGGACACGGTGATCGACACGGCCATCGATGCGGCGGTGAATCTCGAGCGAGCTGGAGGAGAGCGAGAAGTAGAAGAGATCGTTGCGGACAAGGGATATCACTCGTCGCGAGTCGTGATGCTTGCGGACGAACTTGGCATTCGGACCTATATCCCAGAGAGGAAGTCGCCAACGACGCGGCGATGGATCGACAAGGATCCAGCAATCAAGCATGCGGTGTATGCGACTCGGAAGCGAACGCAAGGCAATCGAGGCAAGAGGCTATCGAGACTTCGAAGTGAACTGGTCGAAAGGTCGTTCGCGCATGTGTGTGACTCGGGAGGCGCGAGACAAACCTGGCTTCGAGGCTTGGTGAGTGTCACCAAGCGACACCTGATGGTGGTCGCTGCGAGGAATCTCTCGGTGATCATGCGGAGCCTCTTCGGAATCGGCACTCCGAGGGGCCTTCAGGGGCTCTGCGCGCTTGCGCGTCTTGCCTGGACTCACATGAAGCGGCTCATGGTCGTCATCGAAGCGGTCATAGGTCGTCTGATGAACCAACTCTTCAGGTGGCCAATCGGCACCGGTGCCTGACAATGCGATCAACACTCGTCCGAAAAATCACTTTGTCCACGGCCTGTTAGCGGCGCGCGGTTCCCCTGCTCGATATACACGCGATCACTGAGGTCACTCACGATGCTGTGGCCGATAGTCGCTCCCTGATATCGACAAGCAACTTCGGCTGCCCAGCAAAACCAAGGCGTGGCACGAGTAGTACCAGGTGTTGGGATAGCCTTGTTCTTCTAAGCGTTGCCTCGACGAAATCGCCGGAGCGATCGCCACGTCACCGCGATCCCTGCAGCGCCGCTTCGAGACCGCGATGGGCTGCCCGGTGAGCGACGAGATCCGACGGCTCCGGATCGATGTCGCACAACGGCTGCTCGGCGAAAACAAGCTCACCGCGAATCAAATCGCGCGCAAGGCGGGCTTCTCGTCGTTGGTCACCATGAACCACACGTTTCACCGCGAAGTCGGCATGAGTCCGACGGCGTACCGCAAGAACGCGCAGGGCTACTGACAATCGCCATGACGCTCCGTCGGTCGCCATGTCGGTATCGATGGGGCGGATGCGCCAATAGGCAGTCTGGGTGCCGTCCTGTTGCCGTGCGATCAAGCTCCATCCACATCAACCATACAGTCTGAAACGCTCGAGCGTCTGGCCACCCGTCGTCACGTAGCGGGGGTAGATTTCCGCGGCAAGGCACGAGTGGGCGGGCAGGATGTACGCTGACTGGCCCAGCTCGATACGGTCGAACAGGGCGCGTGACACTTTTATTTGTGACACTTCCTGGCAGCAGCCGAAGACCTGCGCCTCGGAGTGCGGCACCACTTCCCAGCCATCGGGCGCCGGCAACGCGAGCTGGCCGAAACGGCGGTGGCCTTCGATGGTGAGCGAGTCTTTGGAGAGGTGCACGGACCCGCCGTAGACGATGACCTTCGGGTCGTCTGGGTACTTGCCGATCACAGGGCACGCGACCGCCACGGCGATATCATCTGGTCCGCACGATCCGATCTGGCACTGCGTGACATCGTAGAACACGAAGTTGCCGGGGCGCATCTCATCGACGCCCTCGAAATTCTCCGCCAGGCTGGCCGACGGCGTATCGCCCATCGACACTCGTGCTGAGACGCCCTGTCGTTCGAGCATCTGCGCGAGCGCCACCATACGCACGCGTCCCTCTTCGAACCGCGCGACCACCTCGGCGCGGCCCCTGCATTCGTACGTGTGGCCCGAGTGCGTAAGCAGCCCGGCGAACTCGAGACGGTCGGAAGACTTGACCAGCCGGACCAGGTCCAGGACGCCCTGTTCATCGTGCCACTTCACCCCGGCCCGCCCGTAGCCCACATCCACCTTGACCCACACCGGGCACGACACCTCCAGCGCATTGCTGAGCGCCCGCGCCGTCAGCGGGCAGTCCACGAGCAGGTTCAGACGGACCTGCTTCGCCACCGGATTGATGGCCTGGAGTTGGGTGTGACTGACCGGCACGGCAAGGGTGATGTCGCTCCAGCCGTGCTTCGCGAAGTAGGCCGCCATGTCCAGCGAGGACACGGTGATGGCGGTCACGCCGAACGCTCTGAACTGCTCGCCGATCGCGGCGCACTGGTGGGTCTTGAAGTGCGGGCGGAAGAACACGCCGTGCCGTTTCATTTTCTCGCAGACACGCGTGATGTTGTTGCCTGCTCTTTGCAGGTCGACCACCATCTGCGGCTTCTCGAATGCGCGGACCGTCTGAACTGATTTCATGCTGACGCTCCACCATTCTTACATTGAACGGCGTATGATACAGCCTGCCCTGGCGGCGAAGGTGGGCCGCACGTCGCCACGGCATGAGCCAGATCGAAAACGTATGCGAATCTTTCTCACGTTCATCAGCATCTTTTGGGTGTGGAGGAGTGCAGGGCGATCGCATCTCAGTCGCCCTGTTTTCCAGTGAGAATTCCTTCGAGGACGTCGTTGCACCATCCTGCTTCGAGTCTCTTGCCTCGAATGGAGCACTTTTTCACTGAAGTGTCCCGCTTGAGGATCGAGAGCGCCAGTCGCCGGAAGGCACCAGCGAACTCGGGAGCATTACCCAGGCGGATTCGGCTCTTGTCTTCGCCGAACGTGACGTCCAGCGACCATTGCAGGGAATTTTCGACGCCCCAGTGGCCTCGCAGATATTTGGCCCGCCTCTGCAATCGAACGACTTGCCGTACCTCCCGAATCGCATGGGCAAAGCTCCGAAGCGAAAATCTCGGAAGAGTTTCCGCTGGCGTGTCCCGTGTGCGGTGGCGACATCCGCCTCATCCCATTCATGAACGATCCGGGGACCGTTCGCAGAATCCTGGCCCCAAAACCCGTCCAGCACCCGGCCACCAGTTGCGGAAGTGCCTTTGACCGTCCTAACCTTTGGCCCACTTGGCCGTATCAGATCAATTGCGAGAGGAAGGTCCGAGCAGGCACCACGATGGGCCCTTGCGGCTTGGCGAAGCAATCGGCGTCGACGTAGTCCATCTCAATGACCACCTGGAAGGCGAATGGTGCTTTGACCTGCTCCTGGAAGACTCGTAGGGCTGGGCTCGGTGATGTTTCGCGGTGCTTGACTTCCACCAGAAACCACGGCTTGCCATCGCGGATCACGGCAAAATCAACCTCCCGCTTTTCTTTGTCGCGCAGATAAGCCAACTGGAACTTTCCCAGTCCTAGATCATTCCAGCCGTCGACGGCTTTGAGCAGATGGCAACCGACAAACGTCTCAGCTCGGCTGCCCTCGTCTTCGATTTCGGCCCAGTCGCGCAGGAACCATTTGGGCTCCTTGCGTAACGAGCGGGTCACATTCCTGAACCAGGGCTTGACGAAGAATCCATGATGCAGGCTGCTGAGCGTCTCCACCCAGCGCCGAATCGTATCGACCGACACCTGCACGTCCCGGGCCAGATTGCTGAAGGTGATCTGCGATCCCGACCGGCTGGCAAGCATCCTTGCCAGTACGCCGATCTGGTCGATCTGTTGGATCTGGGTGAGATCACGGAGGTCTTCACGAAGCAGTTGCTGCGTGCGGAGGTTCTGCCAGCGACGGCTGAAGCGCGGATCACGTTTGAGGTATGGTTCGGGATAGCCGCCATGTTCCCAGAGCGCGCGAAAGTCTGCCGGCCTGGGTTTCTTCGCAAGGCGGACGATCCGTTTTGGATCGGGCGGTTCGCGGTGGAGGGTTTCAGCCACTGAGAACGGGTGCATGTGGTAGAGAAAGTATCGCCCCATCAAGCTGTCGCCGATGCGGCGATAGGTGTCCAGTCGGCTCGATCCGGTGACCAGGATCCGAAGCCGATCGGCATACGTGTCATAGGAACCCTTGAGAAACTGCTTCCACCTGGGATACTTGTGCAGCTCGTCGAACAGGGCGACAACCGGCTTGCCTCGGAGTTGGTTCAACCCAAGGTGTTCAGCCATGGCCGCAGGCCCCGCCAGCAGCGATACCTGGTCATCGGTGTTGTCCCAGTTGACGGAGACATCGGCGTGGTTGCGGCAGGTGGTTGTTTTGCCGACCTGCCGAGGCCCGCTCACAAAGGCCATCTGGCGGTGCTGGGCCAGATGGTCGGCGAGAATCGTATCGTAGATGCGTGGCAGCGGCTGCATGCTGACTATTTTTATCGGCATCGTAAAATAGTCAAGACCGTTTTACGATTGGCACGAAACTGGTCAGGGCGGGCGGCCCTCAGGCCGTGCACTCGGGTTTGCTCAGGCGATGAGAAGGGAACGGACGATGGATGACGACGTGGAGCGACTCCGTAAACTCGGGCGTCTGGAATCGGATGAGCAGCGGGCACGCCGCGAGCGTGCCGCCGCACTGAAGGATCGGATAACCGACTTTTCGGCGAAGTCGACCCCGGCCCAGATCGCCGCCCGCTTCGACACCGATGTCGAACGCTTCAGCGATCTGGACACGGGGCAGTCGGCGACGATGGACGCGCCGCTTTCGATGCAATTGATTACCGAAGCCGCGGTGCGGCTGACACCTGTCATCGAGCGGGTGTTGGACATCGGCTGCGGAGCCGGCAACAACACGCTCGCATTGCGACAGGTTTACGGCAAGCCGTTCGCCAGCGACTTGCTCGACCTCAGTGCCCCGATGCTCGCGCGTGCAAAGGAGCGGGTGTTCGCTGCCGGCATCGAGACGGTCGCGACCTGGCATGCGGACCTTCGAGACGCCGATCTGCCTCGGGAGAGCTACGACGTCGTGCTCGCCGCCGCAGTCCTCCACCACCTGCGCGACGACGAAGACTGGCAGGCCGCGTTCGAAAAGGTAATCTCACTGCTTCGTCCCGGCGGATCATTCTGGATCACTGACCTGGTCGCTCACGAAACGGTTCCGGTCAGCCACATGATGTGGACTCGCTACGGCGAGTATCTCGAAGCACACGGCGGCAGCGATTACCGCCACAAGGTTCTCGAATACATCGACCGCGAAGATTCGCCACGGCCGGTCACGTATCAACTCGACCTGCTCCGCCGAGTCGGTTTCGTCCATGTGGAGTTGCTCCACAAGAACGGCTGCTTCGCCGCCTTCGGTGCATGGAAGGAATAGACTGACGGCCCCAAGCGGAATCCCACGAACACCGATCGCTCCTTCACAGAAAGTTCGGGGGTCTGGACGAAAACTGAAAACTCCGTGAATTACCAGTTCACACAATCCACGGGCATTCTCTCCGTGATCCCGGTCCCCGAGCCGGGCACGTTCGCTCTCCTCGCCGGCGGAGCCATCGCAGGCCTTGCCGCCCTCCGTCGCCGGCGGAAATCGGCCTGACTCGCGGGCAGCGAAGAACGCAAACGGATAGGTGTCCCCGGAGGTTCAGGACTCCAGAGTGCCCACGGGGGGCAGGAGCAAAGGGGCAAACGGACCGGCATCTTTGCAGCATGGGTTCCGGATGCCGACGATTCCCAATGCTCACCTCGCCGTCTTGGGGAGAAGGGGAAAGAAGGACAGGCACTTTCCTGATCCCCATGCCATTCCCCAAGTCATGAAAAACGTTCGCGGAGATATGGGACGGGGTGACGGCGGGCCATCACTCGTGCACGGGATATACTTGATCGCATGACTCCTTCCGATGCCTCAAACGCCGACACCCCCGAGCAGACCCCGATGCCGGTCCGCGGCGAAGGGTCCGCGGCTCCGGTCGAATGGATCGGGCGACGTGGCGAGACGGAACCCGATCCGTATGCGGCAATGACCGCGGCCGAACGAATGGAGATGGTCTGGCCGCTCACGGTTACCGCCTGGGCTTTCAGTGGAAAGGCATGCGATGAATCGCGACTTCGCCGAGATGTTGAGAGCGTTAGCCGACGAAGGCGTTGAATACCTTATTGTTGGCGGGTATGCAGTGGCCGGCCACGGGATACCCAGGGCGACAGGCGACATCGATCTTTGGGTTCGCCCCACGGCCGAGAATGCCGCTCGCCTGTGGCGAGCCCTCGAGCGATTCGGTGCCCCACGCAGCAGGCTCACACAAGAGACGTTCACGCAGCCTGATGTGGTGTACCAAATCGGTCTCCCGCCCAACCGCATTGACTTCCTCACCGCAATCGATGGGGTTGACTTTGAAGAAGCATGGCCGGAGCGATATCTCAGTGATGTCGGGGGGATCCCGGTTTCGATGCTTTCACGGCGGCACCTCATCGCCAACAAGCGAGCCACTGGCCGACCTCAAGACCTTGCAGACGTGGCCCGCCTGGAGGGCACGAGGTAGAACGCCAGTAGAGGAGGAAAAGAGGCCCCGCTACCCCGCCGCCGCCTGTCGCTGCTTGCGATAGGCGCTGGGCGTGATGCCAACCTCGCGGCGAAACACCTCATACATATGCATCGCGGTGCCAAAGCCCGTGTCGCGGGCGATGGCTTCGAGGGCGCGTTTGCCCTTCGCGAGCTCGTGCTTCGCTCGTTCGATTCGCACGCGGCGAATCTCGGCGACAATCGGCCGGCCAAGATGTTTCTGGAAGTAGTTCTGAAGTGTCCGCGTCTCGACGGCGATCGCCTTGGCCACGTCGCCAAGTCCGATGTCCCGGTGGCTGTTGGCCGAGATGAACGCGAGGGCCGCGGCGACCGTCTCGTCGTGGACGGCAAAGAAGTCTGTTGATTCCCTCGTCACAAGGCCCGTGGGAGGCACCACCACGTGCGTCTGCCGAAGCTCCTTGCCCGCCATCAACTGGTCGAGCATGCGGGCAGCTTCGTAGCCCACACGCTCAAAACCGTAGTCGATGCTGGTGAGCGACGGCCGCGGGTGTTCGCACAACGTGGGTTCATTCTGGCCTGCCACAATGGCGACATCCTTGGGAACTCGAAGGCCACGGTCCTGGCAGGTTTGCACGATGAGCCGTGCCACATCTTCCTTGGAGCAGTACACGCCGATGGGGGGCTGCCATGAGGTCACACATGCTTGCACGATCTCGGCTGTCATCCGCCAGGTGGACGCGTTTCGCTCGGGCGTCTGCGGCGTCTTGACGCGTGCACATGAAAACCCGGCGTCCTGAACCACTCGGGAGAACCCGCTGAAAAACAGATCGTCCGCACGGGTCGCATGCGATGCCAGGGCCGCAAAGTTGCGGAACCCGCGCGAGAGAAGATGCTCCGCGGCGAGCTGGCCGCCGCTGTTGTAGTCTGAAAATACGCCCGGCAGTCGAGCGTAAGCCGGCGAGCTCACCCACACATTCACCACCGGCACCCCTACCCGCAGGGCTTGCTTGGCGAGCGCCGAATTGGCCCGTGCGATGACCCCGTCGTAGGGCGCTCCCTTGCCCTCGCGGTTACCGGCCTGTTTGGTGGCCAGCGTGTCGTGGACGAATTCGTCGAGCACCGAACACCAGCCATGCTCTTCGGCGTAGCGCTGGGTGCCTGCAAAAACCTCAGCATGCCGTTTGTAGGGCCAATGCAGGTCGAGCATGAACGCAACGCGAGGATGTCCGGGCATGATCACAAGCTTCCCACAAATCCACGAAAAGCCCGCTGAACGGCGGCAGCCCCTGCACGGTAGAGCCCACAAAAAAAGCCGTCCACCCTTCGGTCGCAGGGGCCTGGCCCCAAATCAAATCCTTCCAGAAAACAAGGATGATTTTCGCGGAATCTGTGATTTTCCTTGCAAGAATCTAGACGTGGGGTTTTTGGCTCCGGTAGAATCGCTTCCACGAGGCTCCGTACATTTCGCGAGTTGAATGAGGCCGTCGATGAAGATCACGCGTTTCTCTGTGTGCCTGGCCCTGGCAATTGCGTGTACCGCGAGTGCGGTACACGCCGACACGCTGTATTGGTCCGGCAACGGCACGACCCAGGGCGGCGTGGGCACCTGGGACGAAACGCTCCAGCGTTGGGGCACCGTTCACACCGGCCCGTACACAACGGTCTGGGACAACACCAATCTCGACACCGCCGTCTTCGGCAGCACAGCCGGCACCGTGACGCTCGGCGTGCCGATCACCGTCGGCGGGCTCCAGTTTTTCTCCAATTCCGGTTACACGATTGCCGCTGGCGCATCGGGGCTCACCTTCGGCGCGGCCTCCAACGATGTCCGCATGCTCAACGTCACCGGCACCACCTCGGCCGCCACGATCTCCGGCACCGTTGGCGGCTCTGGCAATGTGACTCTTACGTCGGTCAATCCGGTCGTCACCAGCACGCTCACGCTCAACAGCACCGGCGATGGTTGGTCGGGCGCAACGACGGTGGAAGCAGGGGCGACGCTTGTCATCGGGCAGACCAGCACCGCACTCATGAACACCTCCGCGATCTCCATCAACGGCGGCATGATCCGACTGGACAGGGTCAACGACGCGATCGCGGGCAACCAGATTTCGAACACCGCTCCCATTACGTTCAACGGCGGCGGCACCATTCAACTCAGGCACGTCTCCGCTATCTCCAGCAAAACCGAAAACGTTGGTGCAGTGACGATTGCATCCGGCCAGGCCAATTTCGATCTCAGCAACGGCACCAGCAGCGGCGGCAATTCCTTCGTTCTCTCGAGCCTCACCCGTTCGGTGAACACCGCCGCGGTCACATACGCCTATAACGCGAATATTCTGTTCAAGGTGAACGGTGAGGCAAACACCGCTGCTGGTGAGATCATCGGCCCCTGGGCAACCATTGGCACGAACGCTAGCGCCCAGACCGACTACGCCGTATACACGTCCGGCGACGGCACCCTCGCCGCAGCCAATATCGGCGCGTCTGCGGAGACCGATTGGACCACCGCCACCAACGCTTACACCCTCAACGGCGGCACCACCCTCACCGGAACCCGGACCATCGCCGCGCTGCGATACACGGGAGCCGCCGACACACTGGCTCTTGACACCTTCAATCTCGAAACGTCCGGCCTTCTCAACGGCGGCTCGGGCCTGCTCACCGTCAGCGGTGCGGGCGGATCACTCACGACTGCGTCGGGCGGCGGCCAACTTCACGTGACCCCTGGTTCGACCACGAACAACATCACCGTTTCCGCACCGATCACGAACAACAGCGGCGCCGTCACCCTCGTCAAGAACGGTGCGGGCACCCTCACCCTCTCCAACACCGGCAATAGCTACACCGGCGGCACGGTCCTCAACGCAGGCACCCTTGCCATCGGCAACGTCGGCCACATCGGCGGGTCATCGGCCAACCTCACCTTCAACGGCAGCGCCACCCTGTCGCAATCCGCCGCGCTGAATTTCTCGGGCGGAACGCTCACCGTCAATGAAGGGGCCAACGCAGTGATCACCTCTACGAACGGAAGCACCACCTTTGCCACCACCACTGGCACCGGCAATCTGATCTATCAAGCAAGCTCCTCGACCAGGAATTTCAACCTCGGCAATGCCAGCGGCTTTACCGGCAATCTCGAGGCCAGACTCACCGGCAACGCGAACTACGCCCTCAACACCACCATCCAGTTCTCTAGCCTGGGCGATGGTGTCGGTTCGGCCCTGCAATTCGTGGGCGGAACCTCCGATTCGAATCAGGCCATGACGGTGGTGCTGTCTGGAGGCTCCGCACCCCTGGTGTTCAACAACCGCCAGATTCAAACGCTCCCTCGCAACGCGGGCAACCATAGCCCGAGGTACGCGGGGATTTCCAACAACAACGCCAACGCCGCAAATACCTGGGTGATCAACACCGATTTGGATTGGGGATTCAATACCAATGGTTCGTCACCAATGGTTCGTCGACCAACAAGGAGTTCCGTCTCGGCGGCAGCAACACCGGTGACAACGCCTTCAACGGTGTGCTGAGCCAAGGAACGGCCCCCGATCGGCTCAACATCAGCAAGATCGGCAACGGCAAATGGATTCTCGGCGGTGCCAACACCTACAGCGGTAACACCACAGTCTCTGCCGGCACGCTTGAACTGGCCGACAGCGGCGAATTGCGGTTCTTTATCGGTGCGGACGAGGTCAACAATGCCATTCTGGGCGCCGGCACCCTCAACCTCTTCGGCGACTTCGTGTTTGACCTGACCGGTGCCAGTACGACCGTCGGTGATTCCTGGAACATCGTCGATGTCGCGAATCTCACCGAGACCTACGGCGGAACGTTCGGCGTCCTCAGCACGCTTGGCTCCTTTACGGAAAGCGGAGGCGTCTGGACGATCACTGAGAATTCCGTGAATTACGAGTTCACAGAATCCACAGGCATCCTCGCGGTGGTCGTCCCCGAGCCGGGCACGCTCGCCCTCCTCGCCGGCGGTGCCATCGCAGGCCTTGCCGCCCTCCGTCGCCGGCGGAAATCGGCCTGACTCGCGGGCAGCGAAGAACGCAAACGGGATGAGCCAATAGGACAGGCACTGTCTTGTGACTCCCGTTCACTCCGAACCAATTCAAGACGGTCGCGTGTGGACTGCCGAATGACCGTTTGGACCATTTTCAGAGATCGATTTTCAGAGATCAATCGCGAAGCGAATGGCCCGCGCGACCTCCCCGAGTTTCGACGACGAAAGGGTCGTGATCAAAGCCCCCAGCCTGCCCTTGGATACCGTCTGAAGGTGATCGCAGTTGATGGCACACTCTTCCCGCACGCCATCCTCGCGCGACAAAACGACCTCCGACGGAATGCCACGTATCGTTCTTGTGACGGGAGCGACGGTAACCTCGCCCAGATACGCGAGCACCGAATTGCGGGTGAGGATCAGCACCGGCCGCCTTTTGTCGGAATGCGGGAGCTTGTACCAGCGAACCTCACCGCGGTTCACGAATCACCCCACGCCTGCTCCGACTCCCAGACGTCAAATTCGTCATCGGCCACGGGCCGCTTCTCATACCCCTCGCGGTGTCGCTGCTCCTGGTCGCGCGCGAAAGACTGGGCCAGCGCCTGACGGAGCGCATCGCGAGTGAACGCAGACCGACTCATCCCGAGCTTTCGCGCAGCGCGATCGACGAGGTGGACAAGTTTTTCGTCGAGCGTCATCTGCACCGTCTTCACGCGGCATCTCCCTGTGGATAATCATAGCTAGTGTAGTCCACATCACGACAGGAGCAACCAACGTGGATGCCACGACCAGCCTGTTGACCGCCGGCACGACGCCGCTAAACTCTATTTGAATTCTGAATGATTCCGCGCGGGATCATTCGGAAACCTGATTCGGGACGAGGCGGAAACTCTGCTCCCGGGCCGCCTTTTCTGCGGGGGTTGTATGAACCTGAATACGCCCTCGTCTTTGAGCTTCAACGCCACCTCGATTTCCGGATGACCGCCACGCACACGGTTCCATGAACCTGAAATCCCTGAAAATTTTCTGCGACATCGTCTCCCGGCGGAGTTTTTCCCGCGCGGCCGAGGACAACGGCATTTCGCAGTCGGCTGCCAGCCAGGTGGTCGGCCAGCTCGAAACCCACCTCGATGTGCTCCTCATCGAGCGATCGAAACGGCCCCTTGCCCCGACGCCTGAAGGCAAGGTTTTCTTCGACGGCAGCCGCAAGCTGATCGCCGCGTATGAGGCTCTCGAGGACGAGGTTCGCACGCTTCACGAGGAGGTCGCCGGCCGAGTCCGTGTGGCCGCGATCTATTCGGTTGGCCTCCATCACATGAGCCGCTATGTGCAGGAGTTTCGCAGCCTGCACCCGAAGGCGAATGTGCGGCTCGAATATCTCCACCCCGAGCGGGTGCTCGAATCGGTTGAGCATGGCGACGCCGATCTCGGCATCGTGAGCTACTCCCGAAGCACGCGGCTCGTCGAGGCCGAGCCTTGGCGAGACGAGCCACTCGTGATCGCCTGCTCACCAGACAACCCACTCGCCGCGTCTGATGAGGCGTCGCTCGCGGCGCTCAGCGGCCGGGCGATGGTGGCCTTTGACCCCGATCTCGTGATCCGGCATGAGATCGACCGGGTGCTTCACGCCCACGACGTGGCTCCTGACGTCGTCATGGAGTTTGACAACATCGAGACCATCAAGCGGGCCCTTGAGATCGACGCCGGCTTCGCGATCCTCCCCGAGCCGACGGTGCTCCGCGAGGTGGCCGCCGGCACGCTCGCCCGCGTGCGGTTTGACGACAACGATGTCGCCCAGCAACTCGTTCGCCCACTGGGCATCATCCGCGGCCGCAACCGCACGCTTGCCCCCACGGTCCAACGATTCCTCGATCTTCTCCGTGGCCACGCCGCCGACATCGACATCGTGCCACTTCCTGCCGCAGCAACCGCGGCCCCATGACTCCTAGCCCTACGCCCCAGCACCAAAAACGCTCCTCGACTGATCGGATCCTGCCATGAATATGCCTCGCCACGGCCTCCCACCCGCCCAAGGCCTCTACGACCCCGCAAACGAGCACGACGCATGCGGCGTTGGCTTCGTCGTCAACATGTTTGGCCGCCGGAGCCACCGGATCGTCGAGCAAGGCCTCGAGGTGCTCGAAAACCTCACGCACCGCGGCGCCTGCGGCTGCGACCCGCTCACCGGCGACGGCGCCGGCATCCTCGTTCAACTCTCGCACGATTTTTTTGCGGTCGCGGCCCCCCATGCCGGAATCAAGCTCCCAGCGGCTGGCGACTGGGCCACTGGCAACATCTTTCTGCCGCCGTCGGAAGGAGACCGCGAGGCAGCCGAAGCCTTCTTCGAGAAGGTCTGTCGTGAGGAGGGTCTCGACTTCCTCGGCTGGCGGACTGTGCCCACCGACAACTCATCAATCGGCGGCACCGCCCGCGACGTGGAGCCCTTCATTCGCCAGGCCTTCGTGGGCCGCGGCAAGAAGGTTGCCCGCGACCACTTCGAATGGAAGCTCTTTGTGGTGCGGAAGCGATTTGGCCTCGAGATCGGGAGCCTCGGCCTCACCGAGCATGCGTTTGTGTATGTCTGCTCGCTGTCGAGCAAGACGATCGTCTACAAGGGACTGCTCCTCGCCGATCAAGTCGCGCAGTACTTTCCTGACCTGCGGGATGAAACGTTCACGAGTGCCCTCGCGCTCGTTCACCAGCGGTATAGCACCAACACGTTCCCCACATGGGATCTCGCCCATCCCTTTCGCTACATCGCCCACAACGGCGAGATCAACACCGTTCGCGGCAACATCAACTGGATGCGGGCCCGCGAAAGCATGCTCGCCCATCCCGTTTTTGGCCCCGACCTCGACAAGGTGAAGCCCATCATCCGCGAGGGCGGCAGTGACTCCGCCTGCTTCGACAACGCTCTCGAACTCCTCGTGCTCGCCGGCCGCCCACTCGAAGAGGCCGTCAGCATGTGCATCCCCGAGCCGTGGAGCGGCCATGAGAGCATGGCCGACGATCTCAAGGGCTACTACGAATACAAGGCCTGCCTCATGGAGCCGTGGGACGGCCCGGCGGCGGTGGCCTTCACCGATGGCGTGCGGATCGGCGCCACACTCGATCGCAACGGTCTGAGACCAGGTCGCTGGTGGCAGTTGAAGGATGGGCTTGTCGTGATGGCGAGCGAGGCGGGCGTGCTCCAGCTTCAGCCCGCAGATGTGGTGCGGAAAGGACGACTTCAGCCGGGACGCATGTTCCTCGTAGACACCAAGGAAGGTCGCATCGTCGAAGACGATGAAATCAAGAAAAACCTCGCGTCGGCGAAGCCGTGGCGGGAGTGGATCGCGGGCAATCAGGTTCGCCTCGATGCCCTCGCCGATCCGCCGGGCCTTGCGGAGGTGACCCACTCGCGGGCGGTTCGCCCTGACGATATGGCGCACACCAACGGCGACACCACGCCCGCCGCAGCCGATCCGTGGCGGGCCGCCGGTGTGGCCGGCGAGCGTGCCAGCCTCCTCGAGCTCCAGCGGGCTTTTGGGTTCACGCTCGAGGATCTCCGCGTGATCATCGCCCCGATGGCCACTGCCGGCGCCGAGCCGATCGGTTCCATGGGCAACGACACGCCGCTGGCTGTTCTCTCTGACCGACCTCAGATGCTGGCCAACTACTTCAAGCAGCTCTTCGCTCAGGTGACCAATCCGCCACTCGACGCCATCCGCGAGGAGATCATCACATCGATGATCACCACGATCGGTTGTGAGGGAAACCTGCTGGCCACGACGCCAGAACAGGCGCGACTGCTGCGGCTTGAAACGCCGATCCTGACCAACGCTGACTGCGCCCGCATCAAGGCGCTGGGTGCCCCACCTCAGGCCGGCTCGGCCTCCGTCACGGAGCATGCGGGACTTACCTCACGCACACTCTCGATGCTGTTTGCGGCGGCAGACGGTGCCGACGGCATGCGGAAGCGGCTCGATGAACTGCGGACCGAAGCGAGCAAGGCGATTGCTGACGGCGTGACGATTCTCGTGATCTCTGACCGCGGCGTCTCGGCCGACATGGCTGCCGTGCCGAGCCTCCTCGCGACGGCGAGCGTTCACCACCACCTCGTTGGCGAGGGCACTCGCACCCGCTGCGGCATCGTGGTCGAGACAGGCGAAGCCCGCGAGGTTCACCACTTCGCCACGCTGACCGGCTACGGGGCTGGTGCCGTCAACCCGTATGTGGCGTTTGCCACAATCGATCAGATGCAGGCGGAGCGAATGATCGACGCCGACATCCCTCGCGAAAAACTCCACGCCCTGTACGTGAAGGCCGCCACCAAAGGCCTCCTCAAAGTGATGAGCAAGATGGGCATCTCCACGCAGCAGAGCTACCGCGGCGCGCAGATCTTTGAGGCCGTGGGGCTCGAGCGGCCGTTCATCGATGAGTTTTTCACGCGCACCGCCAGCCGCATCGGTGGCATCGGCCTCGAGGAAGTTGCCAAGGAAACGCTCCGGCGGCACGAATACGCCTGGCCCAAGACCACCGTGCCGCAGACGCTTGAGCTCGACGTGGGTGGCCGGTACGCCTGGCGTCGCAAGGGCGAGGCCCACATCTTCAACCCCGACGTTGTCGCGTCACTCCAGCGGGCAACGCAGATCAATAGCCGTGAAGAGTTCAAGAAGTTTCAGCGGCTCATCGACGAGCAGCACATGAAGCTGTTGACCCTGCGGGGCCTCCTCGAGCTCCAGCCTTCGGCCACCCCGATCCCGCTCGATGAGGTCGAGCCGGCCAAGGAGATCGTGAAGCGATTCGCCACCGGGGCGATGTCGTATGGCTCGATCTCGAAGGAGGCGCATGAGACGCTTGCCGTGGCGATGAACCGTCTCGGTGGTTCGAGCAACACTGGCGAGGGGGGCGAAGACCCCGTGCGGTATACGCTCGAGCCCAACGGCGACAGCAAGAACTCAAGAATCAAGCAGGTGGCCAGCGGCCGCTTTGGCGTCACGAGCCTCTACCTCGTCAACGCCAAGGAGCTCCAGATCAAGATGGCCCAGGGGGCGAAGCCGGGCGAAGGAGGCCAACTTCCAGGGCACAAGGTCGATCGTGAAATCGCTCGCATCCGCCACAGCACACCGGGCGTGGGACTCATTTCGCCCCCCCCTCACCACGACATCTATTCGATCGAAGACCTCGCCCAGCTCATCCACGATCTCAAGAACGCCAACCACCACGCACGGATCTCCGTCAAACTCGTGGCGGAAGTGGGCGTGGGCACGGTGGCGGCTGGTGTGTCGAAGGGCAAAGCCGACGTCGTGCTCATCTCGGGATACGACGGCGGCACGGGTGCAAGCCCGCAGACCTCGATCATGCATGCCGGCCTGCCATGGGAACTCGGGCTCGCCGAGGCGCATCAGGTGCTCGTGATGAACAACCTCCGCAGCCGGATCGTTGTCCAGACCGACGGCCAGATTCGTACCGCGAAGGATGTGGTCGTGGCCACCCTCCTGGGTGCCGAAGAGTTTGGCATCGCCACGGCATCGCTCGTCGTGATGGGCTGCATCATGATGCGGAAGTGCCACTTGAACACCTGCCCCGTTGGCATCGCCACGCAGGATCCCGAGCTCCGGAAGAAGTTCACGGGCCAGCCCGAGCACGTCGTGAACTACTTCTTCATGCTTGCCGAAGAGGTGCGCGAGCTCATGGCCAAGCTCGGCTTCCGCACAATCGACGAGATGGTCGGCCGCGTCGATAAGCTCGACTCGCGGGCCGCAATCGCCCACTGGAAGGCCAAGGGGCTCGACTTCTCCACAATCCTCCACCGGCCCGAAGTGCCCGCCCATGTGAAAACACACCGCGTCGAAGCCCAGGATCACGGCATCGCGAAGTCACTCGACATGACGACGCTGCTCGATCTCTGCAAGCCGGCGCTCGACGAGCAGATGCCCGTGTCGATCGAGCTGCCGATCCGGAACGTCAACCGAACCGTCGGCACGATCCTCTCGAGCGAGGTGACGCGCCGGTATGGGGCCGGTGGCCTCCCCGATGGCACGATCACGATTCACTTCCGGGGCACGGCCGGCCAGAGCATCATGGCTTTCGGGGCACCGGGTGTGCAGGTGACCGTCGAGGGCGATGTGAACGACTACTGCGGCAAGGGCCTCTCGGGCGGCCGGGTGATCGTGAAGCCCGACCGGACGGCGACATTCAAAGCCGAGGATCACGTGATCGCCGGCAATGTCGTGGCCTATGGCGCGACCGCCGGTGAGATTTTTCTCCGTGGCCGATGCGGCGAGCGGTTCCTCGTGCGAAACTCCGGTGTCGAGGCGGTGGTGGAGGGCACGGGTGACCATGGCTGCGAATACATGACCGGCGGCCGCGCCATCATCCTCGGCACCACGGGTCGCAACTTTGCCGCCGGCATGAGCGGTGGGATCGCGTATGTCTGGGATGCCGATGGCACGTTCCGTCCCAAGGTCAACAAGGAAATGGTGGACCTCGATCCACTCGACCCGCAGGACCTTGACTATGTAAAGGGAATGATCGCCCGACACGTGGAGCTCACCGGCAGCACCCGCGGCCAGGACATCCTTGCCCGTTTCGATGTGGAAAAGGATCGGTTCGTGAAGGTGATGCCTGTCGATTACAAGCGGGCGCTCGAGGAGTTGCGAAAGCTATCCGAGCAAGAACAGGCCGAAGCGAGAAAGCAGGAGAAGGTTCATGGGTGACGTACGCGGCTTCATGAAATATGACCGGAAGGTATCGGGCTACGCGCCCGTGCCGGAGCGGCTCACGCACTACAACGAGTTTCTCACGATCCTGCCCGAAGAGGAGCTCACGAAGCAGGGCGCCCGGTGCATGGACTGTGGCGTGCCCTTCTGCCACACCGGCTGCCCGCTCGGGAACATCATTCCCGACTTCAACGACTTGGTCTTCCGGCACCAGTGGCATGAGGCAAGCCAGCGGCTCCACGCGACGAACAATTTCCCGGAGTTCACTGGGCGGGTCTGCCCGGCTCCGTGCGAGACGGCCTGTGTGCTCGGCATCAATGAAGACCCCGTCGCGATCAAACAGATCGAGATGGCGATTGCCGACCGTGCCATTGAAGAAGGCTGGGTGGTGCCTGAGCCACCGGCCGTGCGAACCGGCAAGCGGGTGGCGGTCGTTGGCAGTGGCCCCGCGGGCCTCGCGGCAGCCCAGCAGCTCAATCGAGCCGGCCATCTTGTGACTGTCTTCGAGCGTTCCGATCGGCCGGGTGGTCTCCTCATGTATGGCATCCCCGACTTCAAGCTCGAGAAGCACCGGGTGCTTCGACGCATTCGTCAGATGGAGGAGGAAGGGGTCGAGTTTCGGTGTAGCGTCAATGTCGGCAGCGACATCAGCACGCCGTCATTGACCGAGGAGTATGACGCGATCGTGCTCACCGGCGGTGCGACGCTCGGCCGCGACCTGCCGATCCCGGGACGTGAAATCTCAGGCGTCCACTATGCGATGGAGTTCCTGCCACAGCAAAACAAGCGAAATGCTGGCGATGATGTGGAAGGGCAGATCACGGCCACCGGCAAACACGTGATTGTGATCGGCGGCGGCGATACCGGCAGCGACTGCACCGGCACGAGCAACCGCCAGGGCTGCGCGAGCCTCACGCAGTTTGAACTGTTGCCGCAGCCGCCCGACCTCGGCAAGTATCCCCGTCGAACGGAGCGGCCCGCGGGCTCACCCTGGCCGCTCTGGACACAGATGCTCCGCACGAGCTCATCGCACGAAGAGGGCTGCGGCCGAGAGTTTGGCATTCTCACGAAGGAGTTTCTGGGCGACGCCGATGGAAAACTTCGGGCCCTCAAAACCGTTCGCATCGAGTGGTATCAGGATGAGGTGACCGGGCAGCATAAGTTTCGCGAGCTTGCGGGCACCGAAGAGGAATGGCCATGCCAGCTCGCGCTGCTCGCCATGGGTTTTATGGGTCCGGAGAAGCACGGGCCGATCGCCGACCTCGGCCTCGAGCTCGATCCACGTGGCAACGTGAAGACAGGAATCGACTACATGACAAGCAAGGACGGCGTGTTTGCGGCTGGCGACCTGCGGCGTGGCCAGTCACTCGTCGTCTGGGCAATTCACGAGGGCCGCGAATGCGCCCGCTCGGTCGACCTCTGGCTCATGGGCCAGACCAATCTCCCAAGCACCGCAGCGAGTGAATTTCCCGTGCATGCGTGAGCTGGAACCTCACTCATACGTGAACGTGGCGGTGGCGGCGCACGACTTGTCAGCGACGAGCCGAACCCAGTGGGCTGAGAAGCCCGTGGGGAATGCGTGCTCGATCGTCTTGCCTGCGGGCACAGCCAGCGTCGCATACGGAAACCACGTGCCGTCACCCGCGGGGTCGATCTCCACGCAAACGCTCACGGCTTCGGCTGCGTCGTGCAATACCTTGAGCCGCTTCCTGTCGTAGCCGGCCATGAGATACGGGTCGCTTGGCTCGCCGGCCGCGACAGCCGTTGAATGCCATGGGCCACCGCGGCCGGTGGGCTTGGGAAACTTCCACAGCTCGTCGACGTCTCCGAGCCAGACAGGGGAATCGCCGCCTGGCACCTTGCCCCATCCCATCACTCGGGCATGCGGTATCGTCATGTCCCGCACCCCACCGAGCACGAGAAGCCCACGCCACGAACAAAAATCGGTGATGCGTTTACCGTGGCTGCACACCGGCTGCATTTTGGCCGCTCCACCGCTCGTGGTGCGCGGCAAGACGTAGAACGAACCCGCGGCATTCAGGATCGCCCGCTCTGTGACCACCTCGCGAAGCCCACGAGGCCAACCGGAAGCAAAAGGCTTTTCGTAGACGGCGGCCGTGGCCGGATCGAGTGGCTTCGGCAGCCGGAACACGCGGTCTCCCTCGCGGAGGATCACGCTGGCCGCATCGAACTCGACCGTCGGTGATTCCGGAATCGCCTTGTTTCGCAGAAACATGGCAGCTGGTTCATCATCGTCGAGCGGTTTCGCGGCGAGTTGGTATGTGTCCTTCATGCCGATGCGGAAAGCCCTCCCTGGGCTCGCGTTGCCGTCGGCCACGTGGGTCGCGAGCACGTCGAGCGGCAGTTCTTCGCGCTCGCCACTTCGGACAACGGCCGCCGTCCAAAGCTCGTCACCCGTCGCGTCAACGAGTGCATCAAAGAATTTTGGATCGACCTGCTGCCCGCCACGGGTTCCATAGCGAAATACCACTGTCATGTCGCTCGCGTCGCGATCAGCGACGACACGAATCCAGTCACCCTCCACATCCGCAGGCAAGACATAAAATGCGTAGCCCTTCGCAGGCACCGCCACCTTCGCCGCCTCATGCCATTCGCTGCCATCGCCGGCTTCGAGCGTAAACGTCACCGGCTCATCCCCGCCGTGGGCCAGGTGAACCACGCGGCTGTCGAAGCTATCCGGGCCACCTGCAAGCAGGAGCGAATCACTCGGCACGCCTGCCTTCACGTCCTCGTTTCGCCAGACATACGCGGTGCCGCCCGGCCGCCCGAGCTCCCCGAGATCCTCTCGCGTCGTGAACCAAAGATTCGAGTTGGACCTTCCGTTGAGATCATTGCGCGTGTTTTGCAGCGACGTCTTGAAGCCTGACTTTGCCGTGTCATCGCAGCCAAAGACGAGCAGGTCTTGGCCGTTGACGTGCCACGGCGTGATGTCGCCAGTGATCTTGAGATGCGAACATATGGGACGAAGCCCGGTGGGATCCTCCGCACTGAAGGTGCCGGGTAGTTCGTACCAGCCTCCATGCATTGTGAGGATGTATCGGGCAGGCCTCCCGTCGGCCGCCTGTGCAATCTCGCGAATCCGCGGCCACTCGGTATGCCAGCCGTGGTCGCCCGTATAGCTCGCGCAGGCAATCGGCAGCCGAAAGGTGTGCCACGGCTCGCGGGCTGCCTTGGTATCGGCGGCGCTTCGCACCATGAGCAAGACGCTCTTCTCGTCCCAGCCGATGGCCCAGAGGGGCGAGTCGGGTGACGGTGGCCCGTGGATACCGCCAGGCCCCGTCACGTCCGTGAACTGGCGACGTCGAATGAGTTTCCATGTCGTGCCGTCCCACTCGGCAAGCGCCCCCGCCTCCTCGTACCGCTTTCGCGTGTTCGGCACCACATAATCAAACGGCTTGAACTTGTTCGCCGAGCCCGCTGCGTGCTCGCCGTTGTTCGCCACCACAAGAACGCCCTGACCTGAATACGCCCCCTTGCCATGCCAGCCGGGGACCGCGCGTGCGAAGAGTCGCGTTGCCTTGCGTGATGGGATGTCGAGCTCGTAGAGAAGCCCTTCCATGTCGTAGACGTAAATCTTGTGTTCGGGGTCGGTAAGGTGCCTTGCCTGCGCCGAGATCCGCCCTTCCATGTCGGCAGGCTGGACCGGGTGGACGTTTCCGTCTGCGTTGATCAAGTAGGGACCGATCGCAAGCGTGTTGGTCTCGCGGTGAATGAGCCGCGCGGCAGGGGTGCCACCGACGCTCTCGGGCCGGCGCACGATCTGGAGCGACTCGTCAATTTCATAAAGCCCGTCGTCACTGCCGAGCGGCCGATGGGGTGCGTAGGTGAGAAACCAGAGTTTGCCCGCCCAGGGCACAACCGCCCCGATGCCGCACTCACCTTGGTCGTTCGACACCGCAAGGTGCGGATACCGGCCGCCATAGGATAGTGGTTTATCGCTCCCGCCAGCCCAGGCCACACTACCTCCGAGCAAGGCGAAGACACACACACGCAGCAGTGGACATGACATCATGCGTAAACCCCACGACCAGGAATCTGTCACGGAACGGGCTGAACAACTGCCGAGATCGTACCCTGTCGCTCGTCGAGACGGGCGGGCGGACCATTGAGCCGCATGAAGAGTGGGGCATCAGCGACAGCGGTGAATTCACCTGACGAACCATCCGCTACGACATCAAATCGCGGTCGGCCGCCGTCTGATGGTGTATCGATCCACTGGCCAAGCAGGAGCCGCCCTGTCGGTCGACCGCGATACCACTCGAGCGAGATGCCATCGGCCTCGCCTTCAAGCGGGATCGCCGCGGCGGTCTTGGGATCGGTCACAACACCGAGCCCTGCGCGACCACTGGTCCGAAGGCTGTAACGCTTTCCCGCATCGAGCGCGAGGCTGGTGTTCTGCCATCCTCGTGTGGCATCCACATCAAAACGTCGTGGGCCCACGAGGGGAATGCCGGGGGACCAATCGATCCTCATACGCGGAAAGTCGAATCCATACTCGACGTCGGCCGTAAAGGCATCGAAGTCGCGGCTCGCCCTTGCGGCATCCCATCCGGGAATAGACGCAATGCGTTTGTTGAAATCGGCTCCGAGCGGGCCTCGTTCGAGTTTCGCGAACGCTCCGGCATAGGCGGGGTGTTTGGAAAGCAGCGTCACCGCGGCCCAACTCGCAGCGTAGTCAGCGACAGCCTTGTGGTTCCCCGCGGGCATCGCGAGCACCTCATGGAGCGATGGCATCGTGCCGGCCGCTCGCAGCTCCGAAATCTTTTCGATGCGGCCAAGCTGCTCGACGTCTTCAGATCGCGAAGGGATCGGCGAGGAAACGAAGCGAAGCCCGCCACCGGTGTCGGCCTCGAGCCGATGGGTCGCGAGGTATTCAGCGATGCCCTCGTTGTACCAAACGGGTGTGGCGAGGTTTCGGAGCGTGAGTGTGAAGGCATGCACGCCTTCGTGGAGCAGAAGGTGTCGCCGATACGCCGGATTCGATTGATCGATGAGCCAGAACTGATTGCGATCGCAGAAGCCATTTTCAAACGGCGGAAGTGTGTCGGGCATCAGCCCCGCGGCGCGGAACCGTTCTCGGTCAACGACCAGGCATCCAAAACATCGCCAGTCGGCATGGTCGGCGGGATTCATCCCGTAGTGTTCACACCACACCTCAAAGGCCTGATCGAAGACGGCGGGGAGCGCATCGACGCCGTCGCCCTCTCGAACCGGCCGGTCGGTTGCTAGCACAAGGTGCTTGCTCTCGAGGATTCGCAGTCCCGCGCGACGCGCGAAAGCTTCGCTGGGCCCAATGGCCACGAGGCGAGGGCGGTAGCCGGGCTCACTACCCCTGGCTGCGGGCACAAGCAGCAGCATCATGACGCCGCAGACAACCATTCTTACCGCTTCACGCACGCCGTTCAGTCCTCGAGCCGGTTGAGTAGTTGATTGGGCAAAAGGCCACGTAGCGAAGCGAAGGGATGGCATGAGTGAACCCTTCAAACATCAGCAAGCCGCTTCGCATGTCACCTAGTTCACCCAGCTTTCCACGTGGCGACAAGGGATACCTGTGAGCGGCTGTCAAGTCGATCGTTGGTCCCGGTGATTCCGATGCCTGGAATGGATGGCGGTCGGAGCGAGAAGCCCGACATTTGCTGAGATCGGGGTGGTTCACATCGACCTCAATCAGGTACACGTTCACTCACGGAACTACCGACGACGCCAGGAGGGCGTCTGAAGGGAGAGATTGGTGCGGCACGGAAGCCTGAACCACGGCGGGACTGCGCGTCGATGCGTCATGCTGGCCTTCGGGCTCGGCTGGGCCATCACGTTTACCGCGCGGGCGGCTGACACGGCTCCAGCGAAATCCGAGACGGCCTCCACCACACCGCAGGCTGTCCCCTACTGGCAGGCACCAGCGCTCCCAGCGGCGGTGGTTCAAGGGGGCGCGATTCCGTCTGGCTGGCAGCCGCAGGCGGTGCCCTACCAGGGCGTCGGACCTGACGGACAGCCGATCACCATGTACTTCGCCCCGACGTACGTCTTCACCTATCAGGCTGGCCCGCCGGCTCCTGCCCCATCGGCGGTCAACCGGCCAAGCATCCCATCACAGTCAGCAGCCGCGACGACCGGTGGCTGGAATTACGCGACAAGTGGAACCGCAGCACCAACGGCAACGCTCCAGCCTGGGGCGTACACGCAGTATCGCCCCGTCTACAAGTTCCCTGCCGACGCCCGGGCGCTTGCGGGCACACCGCTGGTGCCACCTGGACCGCTGCCGCAGCCCGCCACCTCGGCCTTCGCCGCCGCGC
>JBGTGN010000144.1:0-11730 GCA_041746715.1 Pirellulales bacterium
CCACGCGCGTGCTCGACGCATGCCGCCGTCGCACCGCCGAGCTGACCACCTCCCGTCGGGCGAGCTTCGTTGCCGGCCTCATCGAGTGGTGCCCAAATCTCGGCCGCCGCCTCCTCGCCCGCGCCACCCGCCGCTAACCGATTACGATGCCCCGGGCGGCTGTTCGACGAGGCTGGGCAGACGCCAGATTGTCGTTCCCACCACCGAGTGGTACCGTGCCGCACGGTGGAAGTTATCGGTGTCCATGAGGGAGGAAGCATGCCGATTGAACTGCGGTGTACATGTGGCACCCAGATTCGCGTGCCGGACAAAATGGCCGGCCGGAGTGGACGGTGTCGGGTGTGCAAGGCGGTGATCACGGTGCCCGTCGCCACACCCGAGCCTGCCGCGCTTGATACCTTTCGGTTCCCCGAACCGACGCCTCATCAGGAACACTCGGCCTCCCCGTTCGCTGACTCGCCACGCAGCCGAACGGTTGCCCCACAGCAGAAATCAGGCAGGGCAGCCCAAAGTCCTCTGATCATCATCAGTGGAATAGCAGCGGCCGCCGTGGCCTACGGTGTCGCTCACTATGCCGCCGTCATGGCCCTCATCCCCGGCGTCGCTGGGGCGATCGGAGGCGCCATCGCCCATAGCACCTTCAATGAGCGACGCAAGCCGTTTGTCGGCGCGTTTGCAGTTCAATTCGGGCATGTCGCTTGGCTCCTGTTCGGGGTCGCTGTCGTGCTCGTCACGAAGCCCGTGGCCCTCGAGGCGTTCAAGTGGGTCATTCTCGAGTACATGATTTTTGGAGTCGGTGTTGCGTTCCTCGTCGCGTTTCCTGGGGTCTGGACCGTCGCGATCCTCATCGGCTACCAATCCCTTGCCCTCTGCGTCAATAGCTCGGCGATCGTCGGTGCTCAGGTGGGTTCTGGTGATCATCAGGCGCTTGTTGTTCATATCGTCCTACGTCTGGCAGCGATTGGGGGGATGATGTGGGGCATCGTCGCCTTCGAGAAGGCCGAGTCTCAAACCACATCATCTCACCGCCGAGCACGTCGCGATGGAGTGCCATCACTGGCGATCGTCGCGGGTGCCGCGTTGGTCGGGATAGCCATCTTTCTTGTGCTGATGCTATCTCCGTTGGGCCGGGGAGCACGCCCCAAGCCTGCCAAGACGCCACCTCGCCCGGCCCAACGCTCAGCGATCCCTGGGCCACCACGAAGCGGCGTACAAGCGTCGCCGAAGGCTCCAGCCACCATCGAGCCTCATAAGCCCCAGCCCCGCGCCTCACGATCTGCCGAAAAGAGTCGCCCAGAGGTGCCGAGATCGGCGCCCCCTTCGAAAGCGAAGCAGCCCCCACCACCTCCTGCCCCCAAGGTGAACGCGGATGGACTGGCCGAACTTCGCGGCATGCGTCTCGGACATGGCCCGCCCGTGCCCATCGTCGCCGGCAACGGTGGCGTCCTTATCGGCTTCGACGTGACGAAGCGAAACGCTTTCGGCGGCGATCTCATCGAGTCGGTGCGTCCGATCTTTCTGGTTGGCGACAAGCGCGTCAGCGGCGAACGGATTGGTGGTGACACCGGCACACCAGGCGAGATCATCGCCCGCGATGGCTACGCGGTCGGTAAACTGGAGGGCCGCCAGGGAATGATGGTCAATGGATTCAAGATCACATTCATGAGGCAACGTGGCAACGCGCTCGATTCAAACGACGCCTACGAATCTCCATGGATCGGACACGACGAGGGTGGTTCGCCGTTTGTCTTCGACTCCCAAGGCAAAGTCGTTCGCGGCATTTGTGGCAGCGCCAGAAAAGAATGGCTCGACGGATTCAGATTCCTCGTCGATCCGTGAGCCACTTCAACATCATATCCGCTCCGCGGCCTACGGCCGCTTCCGCTGGTATTCCTGCTTGAGCTGCTCGATCACCGCTGGCACGAGTTCGGGGCGACTGCGATCGGCGAAGGCTTTCGCAAAAGGGTCGCCGGTGCGATCCATCATCCCCCGGAGTTCAGCTCGCATCGCATCGATCTCGGCTTGGCGCGAAGGGCTGTCGATAAGGTTTGTGCGTTCGCAGGGGTCGGCCGAAAGGTCGTAAAACTCCTCGGGCACGCGATAGGAATAAAAGTCTGCTCTCGCCTTGATCGTGGGGTTGGCTTCGCCGGCCGCCACCATCGCCTTCCAGGTGAGGCCGGCCATGTTTTCCGTGTGGTACTTCTTCGTACCGTCGCTCCATGCATTCCAGATATATGCGCGGTCCCTTGTACGAATGCACCGCATGGGGAGCCAGTTGTTCCCAAAAGCCGCGTTGTAGACAGTGAAGACCGTGTCCCAGCCCTTCATGGTCTGGCCACGGAGCGCGGGGAGAAATGAGCGACCATCAAGGCCGGGCAGGGGAGGGAGGCCAAGCGCCTCGAGCATGGTCGGCGTGAAGTCGAGCGTGGTCACCATGTGGGCCCGGTCGATACTGCCGGGCTCGGTCACACCTGGCCAGCGGATGATGAGGGCCCCACGGGAGCTGTTCTCATAGCTGTTGGACTTACCAAACGGGAACGACATCCCGTGGTCACCACCGTAGTAGATGACGATCGTGTCATCAGCCACGCCCTCTTCCCCGAGCACGGCAAGGACCGCCCCAAGCGCGTCGTCAAGCCGGCGGACATTCGTGTAGTAGCCTGCGAGCTCCCGCCGCACATCCGGCAGATCCTCTAGGAAGCATGGCACCGTGGTGATCTCTTCCGCGGTGACCCAACGGCTCGGCTCTTCGCCACCGGCAAGATCATCGGGCCCCTTCATGCCGATGAACGGGCGATGAGGGTCATAGCAGTTCACATTGTGGAAGAACGGTTTGTGTTGTGCCTTGGCGGCGCGAACGAAGTGGCGGGTCGCCTCCGCGAGCTTTGCTGGGTGCCGGCTGATCGTGTCGTCGGCCACGTCGGCACAGAACTGCTCATTCGGCTGGAGATGTTTTCCTTTGCCGTACTTGGAAATCAGATAGCCGGCCTTGCGGAGTTCCTGATTGAGCGTTCGCACCTCCGGTTTCACCGGAAAAAATCCCATGGAGCCACTGCGGTGGGGATAAAGGCCGCACAGCATGGTCTGCCGAACGGGCTGACAGACGGCCACGGTTGAGTAGGCATGGGCAAACCGCATCCCCTGCGATGCGAGGCGGTCGACATGCGGCGTGAGGTCGGGAATGGGCCCGCCAAAAACCGCAGATGAATCAAAGTTCATATCGTCGGCGGTGAAAAACAGCACGTTCGGCGGTGCTGCCCATGCCGCATTGGTGACGACGGCAACAAGGGCGAGCACGACGAGAAAAATGCGGGCTGGTGCGTTCATGCATCACTCGGTTGAAGGTTTCGGATGAGCCTGCCAGTCTACTGACTCATTTTTCCCACCACAGAAACACCATGAACCGAATCCTCGACCGATTTGTTCGCTACGTGCAGATCGACACGACGGCCGTCCCCGATCCCTGCCGCTACCCGAGCTCCACCGGCCAGCTCGAACTCGGCCGTGTGCTCGCCGACGAATTACGGTCACTTGGACTTGCTGACGTCGAGCAAGACGAGCATGGGATCGTGTGGGCAACGCTCCCCGGCAACACACCGGGCGTCGATGCCATCGCCCTGTGTGCCCATATCGACACGTCGCCCGAGACCTCGGGCACGAACGTGCGCCCGCAGATTTGGAAGAGCTATGACGGCAGCGACCTCGTGCTCCCTGGCGACCCCACCAAAGTGCTCTCACCCCGCGACAACCCAGAACTGGCCGAGTATGTTGGTCGCACGCTCATCACGACCGATGGCACGACGCTCCTGGGCGCCGACGACAAGGCGGGCATCGCGGTGATCATGGAATCGGTGACCTGGCTTGGCGAGCACCCCGAGCTTCCACGCGGGCCGATCCGAATCTGCTTCACATGTGACGAAGAGATTGGGCATGGGGTCGATCACGTGGACCCGAAAAGGCTGGCAGCAGCGTGCTGCTACACGCTTGATGGCCACGGCCAGGACGAGATCGACGTCGAGACGTTTGCGGCCGACCTCGCGGTGATCACATTCACCGGCGTCAACATCCATCCGTCGATCGCGAAGGGCCGCATGGTAAACGCCGTTCGCGCGGCCGGACGGTTCATTGACCGCCTTCCCCTGAAGGCACTGGCCCCGGAGACGACCGATGGACGCGACGGGTTTCTGCATCCGTATGCGATCGAGGGGGGCGTGGCTGAAGCGAAGCTCCGCGTGCTGCTCCGCGACTTCGATGCCGCCTCGCTGAACGACCACGCGAACCTTCTGCGGGCCGCGGCCCTTGACGTTGAACGAACGCTGCCGGGCATTGCGATCGACGTCGCGATCACGCCGCAATACCGCAATCTTGCCGAAGGCCTGGCCCGCGAGCCCCGTGCGGTCGCCTATGCCGAGCGGGCCTTCAAGAACCTCGGCCGTACGCCTCGAAAGACGATCGTTCGAGGTGGCACCGATGGCTCGCGGCTCACCGAGATCGGCGTGCCGACGCCGAATCTCTCGACGGCCGAGCACAACCCACATTCACCCCTCGAGTGGTGCTGCCTCGAAGAAATGGACGCCGCCGTGGAAATGCTCGTCGAGCTTGCCGGCGTCTGGGCCCGCGGCGGGACGTGACCGCGGACGATCCGCGCCATTGGCGTCGGAATCGTCAGACCGTTTTGCGGCCTTGTGAGCCGAGTCGCGAAGAGAGTCTCGCAGCATATGAGGCCGGAAAGCACATCAGCGATCGCTCAGACACTCAACCAGCCAATCATCGACCATGCACGGCCCGTGCGCCACGTCGAGGGGGTCCTTTGGGAGTGGCCACGCATTCGCGTTCAGAACCGTCCGTCGTCCAAGCCATAAGGCCACGTGCGTCTCACACCTCCGGTGTCGCACACATGTGAGAACGTTCGTTCGACCAACTCACCCTGAAGTCGCGACAGCTGCTTGCCGTGCTCACGGCACGCGGCGTGTCGCCACCTCGCATGCCACCACGATGAGCGAGTGCAGAGAGTTTGTCACCGTGCGTGCCCCAACGCGGCATGCACTGCATCAAGCACGTCGTGGATCGGGACGGTGAGGCGTTGCCGGAACTTCGAGCACGAGGCCATGACGACCTGATGGTCGAGGTCGTAGAGCCGGCTCCAGTGGGGAAAAAGGTCGATGTTGGATCGCCCCTGCGGATAGATCTCGACAATGCGTGTGCCTGGCCGTGCAAACATAGCGTTGGCCAAAGCAGCTCCGTGGACCGTCACAACCAGCGAGGCTTCTCGCATGAGCGCGGCTTGCCGCTCAAACGGGATGTCCTCAAAGCAATGAGCCTCAAAGCCGAGGGCCTCGAGCTCGTGCTCGAGAGCGCACTCATTGACAAGCCGGCGATGCGCGGCTTTGCGACGGCTGATATACAAAAGTCGCTGCTGCGTCGGGGCGCCGGTCGCTTGGATCCCAGGCTCGAGCATCCGAACGAAGTGCCGCAGCAATGTTTCGCCTGGCTGCGAGACCCACAGGAGATGGTCAGCCGTGAGGTGCAATCGCACATGGGGTTGAATCCACTGGGATGCCGGGATGCCCAGCATCTCGAGGACGCGCCGCTGGTAGCCGCACTGGTGATCGACGAGGTATCCGGAGACTTCCAGGCTCGCAAGATTCACAGCAGCGATCCGCGGCGCGATTTCGACGAGCCAATGATAGAAGTTGTGAGCCTGCCAGTTGTTGAGCACAACAACGCGGCCCGGAACATGCTCAGGCTCCGGAAGTCGAAAGCGGGCTGTGAGATCACCGCGATGGCGTCGCTGCCAATAGCGAGGGTCAAGCTTTCGCAGCGAAAAGCGGCCTGTGATTCCGCGGTCGAGATGGAAGCCAGTCTCCCGAATCGCCGTGCGATCGGGACCAACCAGGCAGCAGGCTCGCCCGACCGCCCCTCCGCCATCGACCGTGTGAATGGTGACCCGGGCTGCGGTCGTGGGCTGGACCGTTTCAAGATACGAACGTCCATGATCGATGATGCGAAACTGGGTTATGGGCTGTGGCGGATCGATGCCGATGGAGAAGGTATGAACGCGATCGGGGCATCGTGCCTCCAGCTCGGCGAATGCTGCCTGTTGCGTCGGAGCCGGGACCGTGCGTCTCGGTGGGGACAGGGATGTCACCGGGAGAATGTACTTTCCACACCGAATAACACGGTGCCGCCAAGCGTCGCGATCATAGGCCCTTGGCATCGCCCCGTCCTTGATGAGAGCCCGCCTGTCCCGCGTGCCCGGTCGCTCAGAATCCTATTCGCTCCGGAAGGAAACCCGAATCGGCTTTGTCGAGTCAGCCGGTGGCAGCGGTACGAGTACAAACGTGTCCGTCACGACCGGTGTCCAGTCCATGCCCTCCACGAACTCGACGGGGCCGAGCCGTCGAGGAAGAAATTGAATGATGGGACGGCCACCCCGCTGGGAGCCATTTGTGTTCACAGGGGCATAGGACCGGGCTCCGTCGAGTGGCACGACCTCGAGCGTAAGGGTGTCGTCGTGCTCGGTGAGTGATTGACGAAATTGGAGCTTTTCATCGGCCATGCGGGCGTCCCAGGCGGGGTCGCCGTAGAACGCGACAACATCCCGATCGAAACGCAGCCCGCGCTCGTCTTGTGGCAACGCCTTCGTCTCGAGCCGATGAACGAGCGCGTGGTGACTGGCATGAAAGGCCTCGCACAGCGTGAACCGCTCGGCCGCTGGCCGCCGCGGGGCAGGGATTCTTGCAAAAAACCTGTTTTCGCGTTGCGAGCGGCGAGCTAGACTCGACAGTGAGTCCTGAATGTCCAAGCTAGGCCCCGCGTGCCCGGCGATTGATCGGAGCCTCTTGATGCGCCTGTCGCTCCCTCGGCCGATGCTTGCGAGCAGCCCCCGCCGTCGCGGATTTACGCTCATCGAACTGCTTGTCGTCATCGCGATTGTCGGCCTGATGATCTCACTCTTAGTGCCAGCCGTGCAGTCGGCCCGCGAAGCTGGCCGCCGGACCAACTGCCTCAACCATCTTAAGCAAATCGGCTTCGCGACGCTGCACTTCGAGGAGACACACGGAGCGTTTCCGCCGGCACGATTGATGCATCGGCAAGGCGACCCACCCTACCTGGAATGCGGACGGGGCACACCGAGTTGGTTTGTTTACATGCTCCCATTCATGGAGGAGGAGCCTTTGCAAAACCGCTGGCAGCTCTGGCGGCGGTTCGAAGAACATCCCCTGGAAGTCCGAAGCGCCGTCGTACCGACATTTCTTTGTCCGTCGCGGCGCGGGCCCGACAACGCGTTCTGTCCAGACCAGACGGTCATGGTCACAGCACAATGCGGCTGCAAAGGGGAGATGACTTTTTCCGGCGGTGCTTCGGGGGACTACGCCGGCAATCACGGCGACATGTCTCCCGGTGCGTATGGCCTCGAGACGGATTTCTATTGGGGGGGCAACGGCTCAGGCGTGCTCATCTCGAGCCGCGGCCGCTGCCGTGGCGACGTGGCCACCGGGTGGATCGATCGCGTGAAGTTGATCGATGTCAAGGACGGCCTGAGCCGGACGTTCCTCTGCGGCGAGACACACATCCAGCAAGGAATGCTCAATATCGCGCTCGATAACCTCGCACTCTCCAGCACTGAGCATTTTGCTTCGCACGCCAGGATCGGTGGACCGGGGGTACCGCTCGCCGCGGGGCCGAACTACAAAGACACCCGCTATTACTCGTTCGGCAGTTGGCACCCGGGGGTTTGCCAGTTTGTCATGTGTGATGGGAGCGCCCGCGCGGTGGATGTCGACATCGATACGGTGACGCTCGGACGGCTTTGCAATCGTCATGACCTGGAGTCAATTGACGCGTTTTGACCGAGTCACGAATTCTTCTGACGAGCATGCTTGCGCTTGCCGTGGTGACCGGTTGCGGTAAACCCCGCACGCCAACATACCCCGCGTCTGGCGTCGTGCGTTTCAAAGGAGGCGAGCCAGTCACGAGCGGCACGGTGGAGTTTCTCTCAACGGATCTTCGCCTGAACGCACGAGGAGAGATTCGCGGCGATGGCTCCTTTTGCTTGACGACCTTTCGCGACGGGGACGGCGCGGTGAAGGGACAACACCGGGCGATCGTGATTCCCTTTGTGCCGGGTGGAGACGCGTTGCTGGGCCATACAATGCACGAGCAACGACCGGCGGTCTCCAGAACGTACGCAAACTACGAGACGTCGGGGTTGGCGTTCACCGTGCGCCCAGACGGGATCAACAAGTTCGAAATCGTCGTCGAGCCAGCCGCTCTTCGGCGATAGGCCCGCCAGGGTTCGTTGCCTCTCACAGACCATGGTCCAGTGGGGTGGAACGAGGCTCGCTTGCCATCCGGGAGAGAATCATGAACCACCGAACGCTCCAAACCATCGTGGCCAACCTTGTGATAGCCACCACGTTCGGGACCGGTCTATCGAGGGCGGCGCCGGCAGACGATATGGCACGCATTGCGGAGATTCGACGGGGATCCGAGACGGCCAGGGGTGGCTTTCAGAACGAAAAGGATGTGTGTGCCGCCTTCAACCAGTGGCCGGCCGATGCCGAGGCTCGCGAGTGGCTTGCCATAATGCACAGTGGCGTCGATGACATTCAGACCGTTACGGCATCCATTCCGCGCGGTGCCAAGGCGAAGACCGACGTCGAGGTGCTTGTGACCACGGCGACCGGTGAAAACCGCTATGGCATCTCGATCAAGCTCGTGAGCACACAAGGCGGCTTCAATCAGATCGATAAGCGGTGGCTCGACACCTATGCCACCATGTGGGACATGCCCGCCGACGTGAAAGAGGCGCTCGCACGCTTCGTTGGCCAGACGCCACCGACCACGCCCAGCCGCAATCCCGATCGTATGTTCCTCACCGAACTGCCACCTGAAACGCAGGCGAAGGTCGTCGATTTCTTCACCCGGCACCGCGACCGCATCATCTCCGACCTCTTCGCCGGCGACGGAGACCACGCCGCCGGATGGTTTCTCGTCACCGCGCGAAGCCACGAGGATGGCGACACGACCCCAGCATCACAACAATCGGTGCTCGTCTCCACAAAAGAGGCTGCGGCTTTTTTTGGCCACGGCGATGTCGCGATCACGCCAGCCGGCAGCCTCCGTATTGGGAGGATCACGATGCAGCGGAAGGGGGGCGACAACGGGCGAACGTCGGCCCAGATGCTCCAGTTCAAAATCGACCCCACCGATCTTTTTGCACGGAAGGAGTCTGGTAGTCTTGAGCCAGTTTCGCGGCAGGTCGCGGAACCACCCCCGAACAGTACGGAGCGAGGCGATGGCACAGGCGAGTGAGGCTTTCCCAGAGATTTCCCGAATTCCGTACGAGGGCCCGAAGGCCACGAGCATGCTGGCTTTCCGCCACTACGATGCCGACGCGCTCGTCGAGGGGAAGCCCATGCGGGCGCACCTCCGCTTCGCCGTTTCCTACTGGCACACCTTCCGTGGAACGGGCTCTGACCCGTTCGGTCCCGGCACGATGATCCGCCCCTGGGAATCAAGCGGCGACTCCCTCGATATGGCGCTGCGTCGCGTTGATGTGGCCTTCGAGTTTCTCGAGAAGCTCGGCGTCGATTTTTATTGTTTTCATGATCGTGACGTGGCGCCCGAGGGCGCCACCCTCGCCGAAAGCCACACGAATCTCGATGCGGTGGCAGACCGTCTTTTGGCTCACCAGCAGCGCACAGGGAAAAAACTCCTCTGGGGTACGGCCAACCTCTTCTCGAATCCGCGGTATGTCCACGGCGCAGCCACGAGCCCGAATGTCGAGTCGTTCGCATACGCGGCTGCTCAGGTGAAGAAAGCGCTTGAAGTGACCCACCGTCTGGGCGGCGCGGGCTATGTGTTCTGGGGCGGTCGCGAAGGATACCAGTGCCTCTGGAACACTGACATGAAGCGCGAGATCGACCACCTCGCTGCCTTCATGCACATGGCCGTTGATCACGCGAAGGCCATTGGGTTTACGGGCCAGTTCTATTTCGAGCCAAAACCCCGCGAGCCGATGAAGCATCAGTACGACTTTGACTCGGCCACATGCATCAACTTCCTGCGAAGCTACGGCCTCGAGAAGTACGTGAAGATGAACATTGAGACCAACCACGCCACGCTCGCCGGCCACGAGATGCAGCATGAGCTCGAATACGCTGGCATGCAGGGTTTTCTGGGGTCGATCGATGCCAACACCGGCGACACGCTCGTGGGCTGGGACACCGACCAATTTCCCACGAACATCTATCTGACGACGCAAATCATGTATTCGATCCTCAAGTATGGCGGCATCGCGCCTGGCGGTATCAACTTTGACGCCAAGGTGCGCCGCGAGAGCTTCGAGCCGGCTGATCTCTTCCACGCCCACATTGGCGGCATGGATGCCTTTGCCCGTGGGCTGAAAATCGCCGCGGCCATGCGGGCCGACGGTGCGATCCAAAAGCTCGTGGAGGAGCGCTACGCGTCGTGGGGAGGACCGCTGGGCCAGCGGATTGAAGCGGGCAAGGAATCGCTCGCCTCGCTCGAGAAGGAGATGCTTGCCAAGGGCGAGGCCGAACGCTGTGTCAGTGGAAGGCAGGAGCTTTTTGAGAACGTCATCAACACCTATCTCTGACGCCTTCTCGCGCCAGAGATTTTTGTGACAGAGGTTTTTTGCGAGCGTGCCGTGATGGCCCGACCCACCCGAACCCCGCTGAAGCGCTTCCTTCTGGGAGCGACCGTGGTGGCGGCGCTTGGCCCCGCGGCGGCGCAGGATCAGCAGGGCCTGGCTCGTGCTCCCTGGGCCCTCGAGGCGATCGAGTTGGCTGATGGCCGGCGGCTCGAAGGTCTCGTGATCGCGCCGGCGAAGATCGCTGGCACCCCAGCCCACGATGCCTCCGACATCGAGTTTCTCCAGATCGTGCGGCGGGCTGGACGTCCCATGCACCTTGTCACGTGGCCATCGTTCCCATCCACGAGCGTGCGGTTCGTCGAGCGGCTTGCACCGGCCGAACAAGAAAAGCTTCGCGCGCGAGTCGAGGCCTTTCGAGTCGAGCGACGGCGGGAGGACGACGCGACGTCCATTCGGCTCGCCCGTCAAGGCGAAGATGGCCCGTGGACGTTTGGCGACCCTGCCTTCATGCTCGTGAGCTCCGCCGATCCGACCCTCACTCGTGAGGCCATTGTGCGGCTCCAACTCATCTTTCAGGCACTCGAGTCGATCGTACCTCCTGTGGGGCCCGCTGAGCCAGTGACCGTGCGGCTCTGCGGATCACTCGCCGAGTACCGAGCGGCCCAGGAGGAGCTTGGGCTCCGCCTCGAGAATCCAGCCTTCTATCTTTCTCAGCGGCGACTCCTCGTGGCAGGAAGCGAGCTCCCCACCCTGCTCCAAGAAGTGCGTGCCATAGACGACCAGCTCGATGCAGCCCGCCAGCGGCATCTCGAGCATGGCAACCTCCTCGACCAGCGGCTGCGACATCTCGCCGTCGAACTCGAGGCTTCAGGAATGCCGCGAAACGAACGTGTCGAGATCATCCGAAGAGCCCGCATCCGCGGCACCAAGGAACAGTCCGAAGAGATCGCCCGTATCGAAGCAGCCCGGCGAGCCAACGCGGCGGTGGTCGATGCGGCCCGCCGTCGGTTCCACGAGCGGCTCGCCCATGAGGCCTGGCATGCCTATGCCGACGGTCGGCTCCGATCAGGCCAGGCCGGCGGTCTCCCGGCCTGGCTCGACGAAGGCCT
>JBGTGN010000145.1:0-6338 GCA_041746715.1 Pirellulales bacterium
TCCATTCTCGCCCTGAGGTCTTCTTGTTTTGCGATCCGGCAGCGCTTCGGCCATGACAGCACTGCTATCGCCAGCACGAAACATGCTGGCATGCGCATCACGTGGCCACGCCAAGACTTGCGGCTATCTTCATGGCATTCCCCCCAAACTGCTTTTGGTACACGGAATCAGAGTTCAGGGCGTCCGCAATCCGATATACGTCCCTTGCCCCAGACATGCCGGCATATTTGAATGCACTTGCTCGTGTCAGCTTATTCACGCCGGCGAACTCGGCCGCATCGCCCCAGGCTCGCAACTCTGCAAACATTCCCAAAAATCCCTTGGCAGGCCTGGCTGGAATAACGTTGGAGGCGATGTCTAGGAAATGCCTCCCTTCGTGGACTATGGTTGCAAGAATCTCATCCATGTGACGAGAAGCGTTGACGGTTATCGCTTTGGCGGTGGCGCGTCCCGAATGCTTTAGGGTCGTCGAAAACTTGATTATCTCTGGGTTGTTAGTCAAAAGATCAAGTACGGCGCGAGACGTCGCAGTGTGGGCTGCGTTCGCAAACGACTCAAGAATCTCTGCTCTGCTATGGGCGGCGCGTGAGATGCCTTTTCCAGCGGCAGCGAAAGTTCGAGGCGAGGCAATGTAACTCGCGGCATTATCCATAAACCCTCGCGCCGCGGTCCCGATTGCGGTGACGGTGGCCCGTGTCGACGCCGCGGCGGTTGCGAGCGCCCCCTTGACCCCGACAGACTGCACGAGTTTCCCAGCACCAAACAGACCGACGGCCGTGGTGCCAACGCCGATGGCCCCGAACACGCCGTCCATCCACTGCTCGGTTCTTGACTGGACGTGCCCGTCAGCGGCATCGTGCGTGTAGAAGAAGTCCGATACGCCGCGCACCCCCACAAAATCCGCCAAGAAGAACCCGCCGACGGTCAGGCTCCGCTCAAGCCAGCCCATGCCTTCGGTGTTGGCATACACGCTCGCGGTGTCCTTCACGAACATCTCGTAGGCGAAGTCATCCCATCCCCGACTCCCGTACCACTCAAGCCACCCCCTTCCGCGAACACTGCGGCTGGTCGGATCGTTGCGATCCCTGCGGTAGGTGTTGGTATCGCCCCCGGCAGGTCCATCAGGATCTTGGCTGATGAACTCGCTTGATCGTGGGTCGTAGTAGCGGCCCTGGGAATACGAAAGCCCCGTTTCGGCGTCGTATTCCTGACCCGCATAAAAGAACCCGCTCATGCCGGTGAGGTCCGTAAAATTGCCGGCGGGGCTGGACGCGGCCCAAAGCTCGCCAATCTCCGGTGTCCCGAACGCCGAGAACCGCCTGGTCAGAATGAGGCCACTGTCTTGGCCTTGGCTCGAGGCCCCGAGATAATCCTTGATCGAGCCGTTTTGGTCGGCGAGGGTCCAGGTCGTGTCCCGCACAAAGTCCGGTCCAACTCCTGAAGCCACCACGCGTTCCTGAATGGCCAGAAGGTTGTCGTTGCCGGCCCCCCACAGCAGTGCCTGCGTGAATTTTACTGAGGAATCACGGGTCTCGCGGGTTTCGGTCCAGACGACATTCGTGCCGTCGTAGAACGACACGCGATGGAAGTCGGCTTCGGTCTCTCCTGCCCGGTCATACGCCACAGCCACGCGTCGGCCGAGCACGTCGTAGGCATACGTCGTCGCGTCGTAGGTGCTGTAGGTTGGCGTGCCATCCGCCGCAAACGTCGCCGACTCATTGGTCACTTTCGTGAGCCGATTCTGGTGATCCCACTCGTAGGTCGTGCGGGCAATGTCGAGGGATGTGGGCTTGAAGAGGAGCGCATCGGCGGCAATCAAGCCGGAGTAATTACTGCCAGTGGAAAGCGTGACCACAAAACTGTTCGTGCCGGTCGAGGTCACTGATCCGATCTTCACCCAGATGGCACCGTCGTAGACAAAATCGTTCGGCGGATTCTGCGCAAAGTTCATGCCGGCAGAAGTGGCCGTGTTGTGGCTTCCGCCTCCGGTGGTCAGCGTTTGAATCGTAAACGGCGCACTCTCAAGGCCGCCCAGTACCGCGGCCCAAGTGGCATAGATGTCGTACACGCCCTTCGGCAGCGACGAGGCCGACCATGTCGCCACAGCGGCACTGAAGACGGTCGGCTCGCCTACCTCCTGGTTCCCGCCGTAGCCGGCTCCCGTTGTCCACGAGCCACCGCTCGTCAGCGGTGTGCCCAGAACCTTTTGCACGCCGTCATTCTCGGCGGCCTTTGCCGCTCGGCCCGTCCGGTTCCCCTCCGCGTCGTACGTGTACGTGGCGTCAGGGTCTTCATTGAGGCGATTGTCTTTACCCGTCGTGTAGCCGCCAGTCGTGCGATTGCCGTTGGCCTGGTACGGGTACGACTCATCGCCAGCAGTCTGAAGCTGGTTCGTCTTGTCGTAGGTATAGTACTGATCGGTGGCGGGAGCAGGCGTGTTCCCGAAGCCACGGGCTTGCGGGCGACTCTCCTCATAATGCTCCAGACGGTTGAGGCCGTCATAGCCCATCTCGTACACGACTTCGTCAGTGCCGGCAGAGTCCTTGTGGACGAGCGATTCGAGAAGACCGGACAAAAGATCGTAGGTCCAGTCGCTCGTGGCCACGATCGCCAGCCCGTCACCGCTGCGGCGGGTGATGTTCTTCAAGCGACCATCGCCGTGGTACTGGTAATCGACAACTTTTGGGGAGATGAACTCCCCAGCCTGGAGGATCGACTTCGTCCGGTTGAGGGCGTCGAACTGATACGTCGTCGAAAGCTCGTCGTCGCCGTTGATCGACACGACCGACCGCGTCCGGTTGTTGCCTAGGTCGTACTGGTAGGCCACCGTCGAATCGAAGCGATCTGGGGCCGACACCGGGGCTACGCCCGGCAACTTGGTCGTGATCTCGCGAACGCGGGAGAGCGGGTCGAGGTCGAGGCTCACTTCCGAGTACGTCGTCGTGCCATACCGATCCGACGCCGAAATGAGATTCCCAGCCAGGTCATACCCAAAGCTCGCCACGTATCCTTGGCCGGTGGCACCCAGCCACGATTCATTGGTGCGCCTGTTGAGATCGTCGTAGTCGTACCGCGTCTTGCGACCGTTACGATCCGTCACGAGCCGCAGGTTGCCGGCCTTGTCGTAGGCGTACTCGCGGGTCACTTCGACTTGGTCCGTGAGCGTCTTGTCGCCGGTCTTGCGATAGAGGGCGTCGTATTCGTACGTCGTCTTGTTTACGACCGGATCGATCAGTTCCTCAAGGTTCCCCACGGCGTCGTACTTGGTCGTCGTGGCGTCATAGGCGTTGGTGTCCCGTTGCCGCAGCACGAGCCTGGTTCGCCCCAGGCCGTCATAGAAGTATTCAGTTGTGCGAGCGTCCGTCGTGCCAGGTGCCTGGGTCTGCAACTGCACGTTGCCATCTGCATAAAAAGTCGATGTCGTGACCGTGTCAGCACGATCCGTGATCTGGTAAACACGATCCAGGTTGTCGATCCCGAATTCAGTCGTGTAGCGCATGTTCGTCGATGACACGACCTCTTTGATCCGATTGCCAGCGGGATCGTAGGTGGTCGCCGTGTCGACCTGGTCGTGGTCCGCTGTGGAGCTGGGCGGGAACACGCCAGGGTTGGGCTGGATGACAATCGTCCGAAGGTTCTGGCCGTTGTAGCCGTACACGGTCGTGTTGTTTCGCGGGTCGGTCACGCGACGCACGTTGCCGTTCTTGTCGTAGTCGGTGGTGGTCTCGGGACGGTCGCTACCTGTAAAGCCACCAGGCATCGCACCACGCACGAGCACGCGACGGTCGAGGGCGTCGTACTCGTACTCGGTGCGATTGGTATCCGACATCGCCCCCGATTGGTTCGGGTCATACACGAACCGCAGATTGCCCACGGCGTCGTATTGCATGAGCGTCGTGGGCGCTCCCTGCGATTCGCCGAGGGCCACCGACGGCTGGATGATTTTTGAGAGGCGGCCCAGCACGTCGTATTCACGAGTCGTCTTTCGATCGAGTTGATCAATCACCTCGACGAGCTCGCTCGCGTCGTTGTAGGCATACGTGACGAACGTCTCGACAGTTGATGACGACTCAGGATCGTTTTCACTAGCGTGCTCAACCGCCGGGAACGTGTCACGCACTTTGCGGTTCAAGCCGTCGTATACGGAGACCACGTCCCAATCGTCGCCCACCGCATCCTTGACCTTCTCGAGATTGCCAGCGGCGTCGTATTCGTAGCGGGTCTCGGTGCGCGGGCCGTTCGCTTCGATCGACGGCCCCTCCACGAGCTCCAGGCGATCCAGCTCGTCATAAAAATACTCCGTCAACCGCCCCATTGGGTCGGTCACGGATCGCCGGTTGCCGTTGTCGTCGTAGGTGAACTGGGTCTCTGGCGCGTCGTGTGTGCTGCCGTACTGAGATTCAGGAGCAGGTCGCGTCTCCTTCGTAAGCCGATGAAGCTTGTCGTAGACGTATTTGGTGGTGCGATCCCCTGCGCCAGGGCTCGTCATCGTCGCCACGTTGCCGGCCGTGTCGTAGGTGTAGCGGTAGACGCTCGCACCCTGGTCGCTGATCGCTGGCAGAGTCTTGGTTTCGAGAAGATTGCGGGCGTCGTACACGTACGTCGTGACGTTGCCGAGTGCGTCAGTGATGTTCTCGACGTTGCCGTTGGGGTCGTAAATCGTGCTCACTTCGGGCTTGGTGCTGGTGAGCGTGCCGCCGACGTACTGTGGAGCCTCCGGGTAGATCGTCTTTTCGAGGCGACGCATCGCGTCGTACGTATAGGTCGTCACACGGTCGAGGGCGTCGGTCACTGTCTCGACTTGACCGTTGCGGTCATAGCGATACTGCGTGGTCGGCCGATTGAAGTCCGGTGAGCCGTTGGCAGTAACGAATGCAACCCACGGTTCCTCAACGACCACGAGCCGATCCAGATCGTCAAACGTGTAATCCGTCCGACGATCGTCATTCAGTTCCCCGCCGTCGTCGTCACCCATGACTTGGATGGACGCCGAGAGATTCCGATTCACGTCATACTCAAACCGCTGAACGGTCTCGTCATCTGGGTTCACGGTGCCAGTCGGCGGTTCTTCAGGATCAGGCACCCCACGGGTCACGCTCTTTACGAGGCCAGAGAGCGTGGCGCCATCAGCCTTCGTGTAGTACTCGGTCTTCGTGAGGTAGCCTCGCGGATCACGAACCTGCGTCACGAGCCCGCCAGGCAGGGCATCGATGGCTCCCGCCTCGGGTGCAGGGGTGTACTCGAGTTCGGTGGTGACACCCAGCGGCTCCTGAACTCGCTCTACATTGCCTCGCGCATCAAGAGCAAACGTCGTCATGTTCCCACGGCCATCGGTAGAGAATGTGACCACGGCGAATGCCCCGCTGTAGCCTAACGCCGTGCTGATCGCGACCGTCGAACTGCCGAGCTTTGTCTGCGGATAAACGACCTCCGTGAGGTTGCCACGAGTCAGCGGCTGCGACGGGCTGGTTGTGCTGTCGTAAAAATACTCCGTGACAAGTTCGCCAAGGGTGCCCCCATGCCCGCCAGCCCCGGCCGGCTCCGTGAACTTCGTCGGTAACCCGTGCTTGTTCCGCTCCCACTTCCAGACGTTTTGGACGTCGTTCGTGCTTTCGGTGCCCGGAGCACTCGTGGCCGTCATGAATCCAAAGCGATCGACTTGATAGGTCCATATCTTGCCGCGGGCATCGGTGTACTTTGCGTACGCCTCGGTGCTGTTGGCAAACTCGCCAATGGCACCCGACGAAGGCTTGAAAAACTTGCGCTCGGTGTCACGGTGCCCATCAAACAGGTACGGCTCCAACTCCCAGATATGAGTATCGGCATTGGTGACCTTGTTGACCATCTGCGACGTCTCGTTGTAGTCGAGCACCGTCTGGTTCTGCTCGCCGTCCTTGACGGTCTTGAGTTGGTCACGCGGCCCCCCGTACGTAAACGAGAACGAAACCGATTCTTGGTCGTGCTCAGGATCAGGGAAATCGATCGACATCAGCTTTCCGCTGGTCACCGTGTAGTCAAACACCCGTCCCGCAAAATCCGTGATCGTTTCAAGAGCACTGCCGACATAGGTGTAGGTCCACGCCAGGCCCCCTTGCACCGTGATCGACTCGATCCTGCCGTCGTCGTACGCAAACTTCGACTGGTTCTCGTTGCGGTCGATCGTCTTGGTGAGCCGCCCAGCGCCATCGAACACATGCCGCGTACCCTGCTTGTCGAGCAGCGTGAACTCGTCGGCGTCGGGCTCCAACCCGCCCCTGTAGAAGCCGTGATAGATGGTCCCCGTCGGATACGGATGCGAGTCGCCCAGGTCGTCGAGCGGCCCGGCGTCCAGCCTTCCA
>JBGTGN010000146.1:0-24922 GCA_041746715.1 Pirellulales bacterium
AGCGAGCGCCGCCGCTTCGGCTGCCCCAGGATGCGTTGGGGCGGCGCGAAGAAACTCAGCCAGCGCGGCCGATGCCACGTCAAAAGCCTTGGGGTCAGTCTTGGCCTGGGCTGCCCGAAAGAGGCCACGGCCGAGCTCGAGCCTCGACGAGAGCTTCGTGTCGGTGTCGGCCTTGCTCGCGAGCACGTCCCGGAGCGAATTCTCGGCGGCCGGCCAGTCACCCGCCTTGAGCTGGCATATTGCCAGGTAGTAGCGGCCCTTGAGCGCGAGGGGGTCAGCAGGATGCGCCGTCACGAGCGCCTGCCACTCTTCCGCGGCAAGCTCCCACGCCTCGCGGTTCTGAAGGGCCGCGGCCGAAGCGTAGGCGGCCCTCGCAGCTTCGCTCGACGGTGGATCGGCAGCCATCGCCGCCGACGCAAGCACGATGGAAAGCCAGCCGATGATGGACGTCGCGCGAAGCATGGCGTGTCGAGAGGAGAGCGTCGCCTGAAGGAAGGAAAAGCGAGCCCGCGAAGGGAATTGTACCTGCTATCCTTTTTGCATGCAGATCGTGATCCTTGACGGGCATACGACGAATCCGGGCGACCTTTCGTGGGCCGCGGTGGAGGCCATCGGTCCCACGACTGTGTTCCCCCGGACGCCGGCAGATCAGATCGTTGAACGGGCACTCGACGCCGACGTCGTGCTCACGAACAAGACGCCCCTGACGGCCGATACCCTGGCGGCGCTTCCGCGGCTGAAATATGTCGGCGTTTTGGCGACCGGAGTGAATGTTATTGACGTCGCCGCGGCCCATGCCCGTGGCATGGTCGTCACGAACGTGCCCGAGTATTCGACGCCGAATGTCGCCCAGGCCACGTGGGCACTTATCCTCGAGATGACGAACCAGGTTGGCCTTCATGCAGCCGGGGTGCGAGCCGGCCGCTGGACTTCGTGCGAGGACTTTTGTTACTCGGACACGGAGCTTGTCGAGCTTGCAGGCCTGACGCTCGGTCTCGTGGGCTACGGCCGCATCGCGCGGGCCGTTGCAGCAGTGGGAAAGGCCCTTGGGATGCGCGTCGTCGCGCACCGCCGTCAGCAGGGCGACGTGGCTGATGACGGCACTCCACTCGTGAGCCTCGACGAGATTGTTAAAGGCAGCGACGTCGTGAGTCTCCACTGCCCGCTCACGCGCGAGACAGCAGGGCTTGTGAACGCCCGCCGGCTCGCGCTCATGAAGCCAAGCGCCTTCCTCGTGAACACCGCTCGTGGTGGCCTCGTTGTCGAGGCTGACCTCGCCGACGCGCTTAACGCTCGTGTGATCGCTGGCGCCGGCCTCGACGTGCTCTCCGCCGAGCCGCCCCCAGCGGACAACCCGCTCCTCCGCGCCCGCAATTGCATCATCACGCCCCACGTCGCCTGGGCCACCCGCAACGCCCGTGCTCGGCTTGTCGAGATCGCCGCGGCGAACCTCCGCGGCTTCGTGTCGGGCACGCCGCATAACGTCGTTGGGTGAGACGCGGTTTCGACACTCATCGGCGACGCATGCGAATGACAACCCACTGCGGTGGCATGGGCAAGCCCTCGCTGGACACCTTCGTCGGCTGGGGCGTTCTCGGCCGGAACGCGGAAGCTTTATGGGGCCATTGGCCTGTGTCGAAGCCGCCGCACGCGGGGCTCCGCGGAAATCGAAGGGCAGGTTGCGACGAATGTTCCGACCGATGTGGCTTGCGAAGGGAGCAGGTGGCCCGATTCGAGGCCTTCGGAACCGGAGGAGAGCTCGTGGCGAACGTACGATTGTCGGGCCGCAGGAGTCACCCAGGCTGGCCCCTGGCGATACCGAGGCTCCCCCGTTGAATCTCTGGGCCGATCATGAAAAATCTCACCTATCGTCTGGTCGTGCCGGTGCTTGCCACGACGCTTTGTCTCTACCTCGCTGTCTTTGGCTGGATCCTGTTTGATGCACGGCGAGCGGCGCGGGTTGACGCGGAGACGCGGGCACGTGAGACAGCGGTGCGGTACGCGGCGCAGGTCGGGGCCTATATCGACCGTGCGTTTCAAATATCCCGCACGTTCGCCGCAGAGTTTTCGGGGCTCAAGACCGCGAACGCAAGAGCCGATCGGGATGCCCTCAACGCCATGCTGCGTTCGGCGCTCGCTGCTGAACGGGACGTGTTGGCCACCTACACGCTGTGGGAACCGAACACGCTCGATGGCCGTGATGCCGAATTTGTCGACACGTCTGGGCACGATACGACTGGACGTTTCATCCCGTACTGGAATCGTGGAGGTGGCGACATCATCCTCGAGCCGCTGGTCAACTATCAGATCGAGGGGGCCGGTGACTACTATCTCATCGCGAAAAGGACTGGCCGTGACGCGTGGCTTGAGCCCTACGTTTACCCAGTGGCAGGTCGTGAGATTCTTATCACATCGCTCGTTAGCCCGATCATGGTCGATGGTACGTTTGTCGGGATCGCGGGAATCGATTTCGACCTCGAAACGCTGACTGATCTCGTCGGCGAAATTCATCCGTTCGAGAGTGGCTATGCAATCCTCCTGTCCGATACGAATATCCTCGTGGCCCATCCTGATCGCGGCCGAGTGGGCACAAAGCTTTCAGAGACAGATGGACTCCTTGAGTCACTCGCCAATGCCCGCAACGGCCGCGGGCACGAGGCGACGGCACGGATTGGTTTCTCAACCGTACTCGACGCCCCTGTTTACTACGTCTCCACGCCGGTGAAGGCCCGTGGGATCGACACGCCGTGGTGGCTGATCGTCGCCGTGCCTCAGGACGCTGTCATGAAGGGCGCCACCTGGCAGGTGCTCCAGGTGATGGTCGCAGGGGCCGTGCTTGCCGGCGTGCTTGCATGGGTGCTTTGGCGAACGGCACGAAGCCTGGCCCGCGACCTGCGGCGTGTGGCTCGGTCGCTTCACGGCGGCTCGAAGCAGATTGCGGACGCCGTTCGGCAGCTCGCAACGGAAGGAAATGCGCTTTCGGGCGGGGCCCAGAAACAAGCCGCGGCCGTTGTCCAAACTGGCTCTTCGCTTCAAGGCCTTCTCGGTATGGCCGAGCAATCCACGGCGCACGCTCGCACGGCTGCCGAGACGGCCGGCGCCACGCGAACGGAGGCCGAGGCCGGTGCTGGTGCCATGCAGCAGATGCAGGGCTCGCTGGCTTCCTCACGCGAGGCTGCCGACAAGGTGGCCCGCATCATCAAGACGATCGATGAGATTGCCTTCCAGACAAACCTGCTGGCACTCAACGCGGCTGTCGAGGCGGCACGGGCAGGCGAGCATGGCGCCGGGTTTGCGGTGGTGGCCGACGAGATACGAAGCCTTTCACGGCGGGCCGCCGAAGCAACCCAGGAGAGTGGCGAGCTCATCGAGCGGTCGCAGGCCACGAGCCACGAGGCCGAGCAGGTGGGGGCAGTCGTCGCAACGAGATTCAGTCAGATCCTTGGAAGAAGCCGCGAGATCGATTCGCTCATCGGCGAGCTATCGAGCGCGGCCGGGAGACAAGCCGAAGCCGTGGCATCGATTTCGCAGGCCGTTGATCAGATCGGTCGCATCACCGAGGCCAATGCCGTGAGTGCCACCGAGACCGCGGCGGCCTCGACAGAGCTCGCTGCCCAGGCTGATGCGTCGAGCGATTTGGCGAGCCAGCTTCTGGCCGTTATTGAAGGTGGGCGAAGGCCAGGGCTGCGGGATACGTTTCCCTTGCGTCCGTAAGGGCGCCGATACCCGGTTGGGCTACGAGCCAGCCGTGTGATGGGGGGCAGGTTTCTTCGAGCCCAGCGTGGCCCCTGCGATCACGAGATGCGGCCAATTCCATATTCGAGCTACGGAAAGAAGCAGACCGCCGAAGGTGAGCGAGAGCCGCTTGCTCCACGGCACGGCCGTGCGACGCGATGTTTCGGTTGTTTTCTCGAGCACGATTGGCGACCAGAAGAACTGTCCATCGATTGGACGAAACCCTTCAGGTCGATAGAGTCGTCCGAGATCTCCGCTGTAGGTGCGGTTCGCGGCGAGGTGTGTCGTCACCGAGGGATGGATGAACCAAAACGGGGCATGCACGATGAGGCGACCGCCCGGCTTCAGGTAGCCGGCGAGTTGCTTGACCATGGCCTTTGGGTCTGGCACGTGTTCGAGCACATCGAGGCACACCACCACGTCGTAGGAGGCCGGAGCGATCCGATCCTGGTGTTCAATAAAGGTGAGCGAGGCTTCCAGTCGCTCGCCCAGAGCCTCTGCGAACCGGATGCATTTCTCTGACACTTCAAAGGACTCGACCGCATGACCGGCCTGGGCGAGGTAGAGACTGTCGATGCCGAGCCCATCGCCAAAGGTCAACACCCGCGCGGGGCCGCGAACGTCGTGGGCGAGAAACTCGCCAATCCACTGCCGCATCTGATTCTTGACGGGATTGCGATTCCAGATGAGGGTTTCAAACAGGAACGCATCGGTCTGATGGTAAAAGTCTGAAAGGGAATCGTGCCAGACATACGGCTTCAAGTTCCATTCCGCGAGCGCTTCGCGAACGGTGACACCGGGATCTCGCTGTTCCCTTTCGAGGCGTTGCTGCACCGCTGATACGTCTTCGCCCGTTAGCTCCGCCAGCAAATCAACGAGAAAATCATCGTCGGTGAGGGGTGGCAGGAGCGGATCGGGAAGTGAGGACGGCAGCGGAGTGACGGACGGCATGACAATCTCCCCGATTCAGGCAACCGATTCCAGGAACGTGCCCGTGGGAGCTGCCTCGTATGGGCGGTAGGCCAGCAGCCGGACCTCGTCTTGGCCACGGATCTCATATTCCACGCCTCGCCATGAGACACGATTCCGCCAGCAGACGCCAACGAGCATCCGCAGGCAGACCAGATGCGAAAGCATCAAGGCTGGAGTGATCTTCACGGCGGTCCTTCCGTTCATCCACGACGACGCAATACCATTTGTTTGAAGCACGCGTTGCATTGCCTGCTCGATCGCGAGGGTCGATAACGCCACGCCTCCCCAATACGCGACCATGGCGGCGCCTGCAACGCCAGTGAGTTGGGCGTTCCCGGTGGCGAGGCCCACGATCAGCAGGCCCAACGGACCGAGCATGCACCCGCTGATGCTGAGCACATGGAGCACCATGAGTGCCCATCCGGAGCCCGACGACTTCGCCGCGATCATCTGCCGTTCTGCCCAAGGGATGAACTTGTTGAGCGAAATCGCTTCGGGATTGACCATGATCACCGACGGGACGAATCGCGTGCAGTATCCATGCGCCCGAATTTGTCGCACAACCGTGGCATCGACCGAGAGCGCCTTTCGCCAGGCTGAGATGAGATCGATCTGACGAATCACATCCCGCCGCATGGCCATGCTGCCTGCCCAGGTGATGCCATGAAGCCACACCTGCACGACCGCTCCTGCATTCCAGAAATAACGAACGAGCGACCCCCAGTTGCTTTGCACGGGTGTGTACCAACGATTGCCCGTGGTCACGCCTACCGACGGCGTTGACAAGGGCTCCACCAATTCTCGAAGCCACGTTCGATGAGGAGGCGCGTCGCCGTCCAGAAAGGCCACGACTTCGTAGGACTCATCCAGTCGCTCCACCACTTCGGCCAACGAGCTGCATTTCAGGCTGCATGTCGAGAGCGGGTTTTGGAGCACCCGGGTCGTTACACGGTCGGGGGCCATAGCCTGCACGCGCTTCACGTGAGGCCACGCCGTATCCTTTTCACTGTCGACGACAACAAAGAGCCGGAAGGCGGGATAGTCCTGATCAAGGAGCGCCGCCATGTTCTCTTCGAGACACGGATCCGGACCGCGCACGGAGAGGACGACGGCGGCCTTGGGGTAGGTCGCCTCGGGATTCGGTCTTCTCGGCGTTCGCACCAGCCGGGCAAAGGCAAGGGCGACGATGGCCTGCACCGCGGCAATGCCCGCCACCACGGCGAGCATGATATATCCAGCAGCAACCACCATACAAACGATCTCGTGAATGAGGAGGAGTTGGTCACCAATCGATCTGAACGATTTTGAACATGCCTCGGAGCCACGGGCATATCCGGCGGCCCCAGCGCTTCGTGCGGCTGACCCGAGACAGCGACTGGTCGTAATACGGTGAATCTCCGAAGCCGACCCACCGTCGAACCGAGAGTTTTGGGTTGGTCCGTGAGATCTCGTGGACGTTCCCGACCGAATACGTCATGGCCGCGTTGTTCACCGGTTGTCGCAGGTTCGAGAACCAGAGAAACCACGGCGACTGGGCGTCGAATAGAAACGAGCCACCCGGAAAGGCATCGACCATCCGATCGAGGAGCACCGTCACCGCCTCCATGCTCAGGAAGTACAGCACTCCTTCCGCGATGAAGAGCCGGGGACCGTTGCCCAGGGCCGCCACCTGCGGAATCCAGTCGGCATCATTCAATGAGCCCCGAACCACGTGCCGCCGGTCGGTCGATTCGAAGAACTGCTCGCGCACATCGATCACATGAGGGAGATCGAGTTCGATCCAGGTGACCCTGCCGTTGTCGAGACGGTCGAACCGTGTATCAAGGCCGACGCCAAACTCGACGACGGTACCGTCAGGGTTGGCCCTCAGAAACTCTTCGACCAACTGATCCAACACCACCGCGCGGACGCAGTAGTCGGCCTGAGGCACTTTTTTCTGGCGGAAAAGATCGAAGTCGAAGTCCAACGCGTCAACGATCTCAACTGCTTTGCGATCCCGCAGCAACGGAGTGCTACGACGGTTTTCGATCGCGCGGGCCCACAGTGGCATGAGCAGCGTCGCCTGCGCTTCTGTTAGCGCGCTGATATCCCGCTTCCCCATCACACTACCCCCACGCACCAGCCCTTGTGCTTTTGAGTCTCGTCCCACCCCTCCCCAGGGGCGTTCTCGTCAACCGCGTTCTTCTAGGATCGGTTGGTTGCTCGTGTGGGTCGCCATTTCTTCGCGTTGCGAGAGCGATATTTCTGGCCCGTTGTTTGGTTCAATCCGGCCGGCCGGCACATTCCGCACAAACTACCGGGCCGACGCATGGAGCGATGTGGCCGCCCATCGCCTGCTCGTCCGCGGAGGCGAGTGACTCGCCGGACCGCCCCTTGGCGGGTATCGTGCATGGACGAGATGACGATCGTGCCAGAGCATTTCCCCTCGGAAACCGCGAGATGAGTGCAGTGAGCAAGGCCCTGGTGTCGTGGATGTTTGTGGTCGTGGGACTTGTGACGGGGGCGGCCTGTCGGGCGGCCGATGGTTCGTCGCTCGCGGAGCAATTGGTGGCCGAAGATCAGGCGGTGCTGGCGGGTGCCATCACACGAGACGGCGACCCCCTCCGTGGTTCCAACATTTTTCACGCACGGCAGATGGCCTGTACGCAGTGCCATGTCGTGGGTGAGGGGGCATCGCCGCTGGGGCCAAATCTGGCCGCCATGCCCAAAGGTGTCGCGCCTGAATCGCTCGTCGCCCATCTCGTTCAATCGGTTCTCGACCCCTCGGCGGTCGTGGGCACTGAGTACCGGGGCCTGACAATCATCACCGATGATGGCAAAAGCATCACCGGGCTTTTGGCTCACGAGAACGAAAAGGAGATCGTGCTTCGCGACGCGACAGCGGGCGGTCGCGAGATCGTGATTGCCGCTGATTCGGTGGACGATCGCGTGGTCGCCCAGGCGTCGCTCATGCCGAGTGGTCTCGCAAACCTGCTCGCAGATCGTCAACAATTCCTCGATCTCGTGTCCTACCTCGCTGCGGTTGCCCAGGGTGGGCCCGCCAAGACGAAGGAGCTCGCGCCCGATCCGCTGCTGCTCGCCGCGCAGGCTCCTGCGGCCTATGAGAGCGAGATCGACCACGCCGGCTTTCTTGCTGAGTGGAGCGACGCCGCGAAGTCGAGGGCGTCGCTCGAGCGGGGCGAAAAGATTTTCAGTCGGGTGTGTGCCAACTGCCACGGCACGCTCGATACACCGGGCTCGCTGCCTACGGCTCCTCGCTTCGCCGAAGGAAAATTCAAGGCGGGCAGTGATCCCTATGCGATGTACCGCACGCTCACGAACGGCAACGGGATGATGATTCCGCAAAACTGGATGGTGCCGAGCCAGAAGTACGACGTCATCCACTATCTGCGGGAGACGTTTCTCAAGGACCGAAACCCGGAGTGGTACACCGCCGTCACGCCACCCTATCTGGCCTCATTGCCTGTGGGCACGAGCCGCGGGCCAGAGCCATCGATGATCGAGCCCTGGCGGCTCCATGATTACGGCCCGTTCCTGGCCGGCACCTTTGAAGTCGGCAATGACAAGTCAAACATTGCTCGCAAGGGCCTTGTGGTTCGACTCGATGACGGGCCCGGTGGCGTGGGGCGTGGCCATGCGTGGGCGCTCTATGAGCTCGACACGATGCGGCTCGCGGCGTTCTGGACTGGCGAGCAGTTCATCGACTGGTCCGGCATCAATTTTGACGGGAGGCACGGGGCGCATCCACGTGTCGCGGGTGATGTGCAGGTGACGTTGCCGACGATGCCAGGCTGGGGGATTGAGGCAGGCGCTGAATCTCCCGACGATCCGAGACCACTGGGGCGTGACAAGAAGCCGTACGGGCCGTTGCCGCGAGATCACGCGCAGTTCAAGGCGGTGCACCATGTTGGCCTTGGCGGCACAGCCGGGGAGCTCAGGAATGCCGTCGTGCTTGACTACCAGGTTGGAACGACGGACGTTCTCGAAATGCCATCCCTCGCGCCGCCAATTCGTGCGGGCGACAAGACGGTTCCCGTCCTCGTGCGGTCGTTTTCCTTTGGTCCGCGGGCGCACCCGTTGTTTCTTCAGGTTGCGGCTGACCCGGCGGCGGTTGATTTCGTGGGCTCGACGATTCTCCGGCGCTGGTCGAGCTCCGGGATCGTCGTGGTCGCCATTCCTCCGGGGCAGCAGCCGCTCGACGTTGCGGTCGCCATCGCCGGCACGACCGACGAGGTGCTCGGAGCCCATCGGAACGAAATCCCCCGGCCGCCGGCCCCTCGGTCGCTCGTTGGTCGGCCTGCTCCGAAACTTTGGGGCACGAATGTGCAGACCACGATCAGCCCTGGCCGCGATGCTGGTCCTTTCGCGGTTGACGTGCTCACGGCTCCCGAGGCAAACCCTTGGAACGCCCAGGTGCGATTCTCCGGGATCGACTTTACGGGGCCCGACGAGGCGGTCATCTGCTCGTGGGATGGCGACGTCTGGAAGGTGCGAGGCATTGCCTCACCGAGTGGCACGCTCACCTGGCAGCGGATCGCCTCCGGGCTCTTTCAGCCGCTGGGCATCAAGGTCATCGGCGGCGTCATTCATGTGGGCTGCCGCGATCGAATTGTAAAACTCGTCGATCTCAATGGCGACGGAATGACCGACCGCTATGACACCTTCAATGACGACCACCAGGTCACCGAGCATTTCCATGAGTTTGCGATGGGCCTCGAGACCGATGCGTCGGGCAATCTCTATTACGCGAAGAGTGCCCGCCATGGGCTTCCTGCGGTTGTGCCGCATCACGGCACGCTCCTGAAAGTCACGCCCGACGGCAAGACTACCGAGATCGTGGCGAACGGGTTCCGTGCAGCCAACGGCGTGTGCGTGGAGGACGACGGCACGTTCTGGGTGACCGACCAGGAAGGGCACTGGAATCCCAAGAACCGGATCAACCATGTGCGGAAGGGTGGTTTCTACGGCAACATGTTTGGCTATCACGACGTGACCGATTCGTCAGATGAGGCGATGGTGCCGCCAGCCATGTGGATCACGAACGCCTTCGACCGCTCGCCCGCCGAGCTCATGCGGGTGAAAAGCAAAAAATGGTCGCCGATCGATGGGGCCCTTCTGGAGCTTTCGTACGGCGAGGGCCGCGTGCACCTCGTGCTCACTGAGCTCGCGGCCGGTGCGCTTGGCAAGCAAGGCGTGTCGCAGGGCGGCCTCGTGGCCCTTCCGATACCTGACCTTCCCACGGGGATCATGCGCGGGCGGTTCAATCCCGCGGACGGTCAGTTCTACGTGTGTGGGCTCTACGCCTGGGCAGGGAATCGGCAGCATCCGGGAGGGTTTTTCCGAGTGCGTCGCACCGAAAAGCCGCTCACGATTCCGATCGGGCTCCATGCCGAACCCGGCAGTCTTTCGCTTGATTTTGCCGTGCCGCTCGGGCCCTCCGCGACCGACACAAGCACTTGGAAGATCCGGGCCTGGGATCTTGAGCGTACGAAGAAGTACGGGTCAGACCATTTCAATGAGCGGAATCTTTCGGTGGCGTCAGCCGACGTTTCGAGCGACCGTCGCCGCGTCATGCTCAAGGTGCCCGACTTCGAGCCGACCTGGTGCTACTCCATCGAGTGGACCATTCAGGCGGTCGACGGCACGCCGCTCACGGGCGTTCTGCATGGCACCCTGCACGGCGACTAGGAACTGACCCTATCCGCAGCCGCAGGTGCTCGCGCCGCATGCCGCCTTTCGCTGGGCGAGCCGGGCCTCGATCGCGAGCGACGTCGGTGTGATCGAGAGGCCGCCGAGGGCTGTGCAGCGAAGCTCGCGTGGCATCTGCTCGGCCACTCGCTTCGCCGTCATCACGACCTCGTCGAAGGGGATCACCTCGGCGAACCCGGCGAGGGCCATGTTGGCGCATGCCAGCGCGTTGGCCGCCGCCATGACGTTCTTGCCGAGGCACGGCACCTCCACGCGGTTGGCCACCGGGTCACAGATGAGCCCGAGCATGCTCTGCATCGCGAGCGACGCCGCGGCGAGTGCCTGCGGGAGCGTGCCATCGGCGAGCGTCACAATTCCCGCGGCAGCCATCGCCGCAGCGGAGCCACCTTCCGCCTGACAACCACCCACTTCGGCCGCGAATGACCAGGGCGTGCAGATAAAGACGCCAATGAGACCCGCGGCGAGGAGAGCCTTTGCAGCGGCCTCTTCGTCGAGGTTCATGTCGTTGGCAAGCGTGAGCACGGCCGCCGGGAGGGCCGCGCAGGCCCCCGCCGTAGGCGCGGCCACGATAACACCCATCGAACTCTTGACCTCCATGAGCGCAGACGTCGCCAGGATGATTCGATTGAGCGGCCCATCGCCGACGAGACGACCTGCCGTGATCGCCGCCGCGAAGCCCGGGGTCTGGGCAGGGAGGACGCGGTCGTCGTAGCGTGTGCCAGCGATCCCAGCGGTGATCGACGCTTCGAGGATGCGGACAATCTCGATCATCTGATCGATCACCTGCCGCTCGGTGAGGCCACCGCGGGCCATCTCGTAGGCCACGGCATGTCGCCAGAGCGGCTCATGGCGCCCGGCGTCGGCCGCGAGGAGCGCGGCGGCGGAAGAAAACGGCACCGTCATACCGCGACGAGAGCCGACGGGCAGGACGGGCAGGAGCGTGTGGATGTGGGCATCTGGAAACGCTGCCGCAAGCGCTGTGCGAACGGCATCCGGAAGGGCACCGTGGGTTTCCACCTGCACGATCGAGCCGTTGGTGCCATGGCGAACCGTCACAACGTCGGGCTGAAAATCGGAGGCGACTGACGGGAGTCGGTCAGCAAACCGCTCGGCCGACTCCGCAGCGGCTCCACCCCGGAAGTCAACAAGCGTCTCGTGATAGTCACCGAAGGCCGAGAATGGCACGTCGTCGATCGCGATCACCTCGATCATGCCGCCGCCGGTGGAGATGGCCTGCAGCGAATGGGTCGTGCCTTCCCGACTGAGTGTGAGGCGGTAGGTATTTGGGTGAGGGTCACCCTTATCGACCGTCTCGAATCGCACACGCGTGCCAGCCGATTCGAGCGCCGCCCCCGAATCGGGAAGCCGCTCATCAAACGCTTCCCAGCCGAGGAGGCCGCCGAAGAGGCCCATGTCGGAGCCTTGAGATTCGTGCGTGGTGGGGAGCGAGCCTGCGCGATCAAACTCGATGAGCACCGTTTCGGGGGCGCCACCGATGAGGTCGCGGGCGAGCCGGCCGATCCGCAGCGCCGCGGCACAGTGGGAGCTCGATGCGCCCCGCATCACGGGGCCAACGACATCATTGAAAATGCTGACGAGCATGGTCACATTCCTGGTGGGCTTGCGGTGTAATCCATGAAGTTTTGGAGCCACGGAAGCGTCCATGGGTTCCACGTCGGGTAGCTCGCCGTGAGCACGCTGATCGCGAGCAGCCCTGCGGCCACCATGCGGCGGCTGCGGTGGCCCGCCATCGCATCCGCTGCTGGCAGCATCGCATAAAGCCAGAGCGGCGAGAACCAGATCACCCAGCGGAATCCCGTGGCCGTGCCGCCGTAGTTGCGGTCTTCGAGGGGACGCGTGACGTAGAACGCTAGGCAAATGACGGTGCAAGCGAGGATGGTGGCCGCGACGGCCCGTCGCTCGGTGGCCTCCACGTCTCCGTCTGCCGTTCGACGACGCAGCACCATCCCGATACCGGCGAGGCTCATGATCCAGACTGGCGTGAGCGAGAAGATGCCGTGGTGTCCGACGGTGACATCGAAGGCGTAGGCGATTATCGATGGCTCGCCGAGATCGACTTTGCTTTTCGTGGTTGTGGGCTTCCAGTAGCTGTCGATGACGCGGGTGCCACGACGGTATTGATAATCGTACCAGCCTCCTTTGACATGCCGCTGGGCATAGGCCGGGGAGATCGTGCCATGAGCGAGATAGTTGGTCCCGATCGCGGCGGCAACGACGAGTATGACACCCGGCGCCGCGGCCAGGAGCGTGGCCCGCGGTGATTTCCAGGCAAGCAGCGCGAGCACACACATGCACCACGAGAGCGCCGGGAGCTCACAGGCGGCCGTGAACGCGGCGGCCGTGCCACCGATCAAAAACCACCACCGCCGCCGCTCCCCGTCCACAACGATCCGAAGCACCGCATCGAGGGAGAGCATCGCCGCGAATGCAGCCGGCCAGTGGTTCGTGAACGCCACCGCGTAAGAGGTCACCAGTGTGCCGACGGCTCCGCTGGCCATGACAAGAATGCGGCCAAAGTCGGTGCGGCCATAGCGTTCGGCGATCCCGGCGAGAATCACGAGATAGGCCACAAAGGGGATGACGTTCCACGTAAACAAAAGAATCCGGCCGAGCTCATGAGGGTGGCTGCCAAGCGTCTTGCCGGTGAGGCTGTGAAGGAGCCAGTACTCGCTGGCCATGAGCGTGGCGAGGAGCGGTGGCTTGCTCGAGTAGCAGTGGCCTTCATCTGGGGCCGGCGCGGGATTCCCGTGGCCGTCGTGTTTGACCATATCGATCGTGTCCCAGTTGGGCTCCACGATGATCCGATCGATCGCATACGTGCCGTGCTCCACGAGGGCGCGAACGGTACACCAGCGGCTGCGGTCATTGGCGCTCAAGAAGGGCCGCTGGAGATCGCGCCTGGTTGGCTCCCCGCCGCCGGTGTAGTTCTGGGCCGTTTGCAGATTCAGGTGAGACTCGAGCCGAATCGTATCGACAGAGTTCACCGCGAAGAGCCGGCCTGTGACGTTGCCCGCCGCGATGGCAATGAGAACGAGATACACGCTACGGCGGAGCGCCGCGCGAGAATCAAACGTGGAGGCGGGAGCGTGTGGCATAGTGCGGTGAGAACGGGGCACGCCAGGGCGTGTCGGTGATGACGGAAAACGGCTCGGCGCCCACGGAACATCTTCATGCCGTTATAGTTGGTGCCGTTGATCCCAGCCATCCTCGGCATCCAGAACCGCTTCTGACCTTCCGCCATGATTTCGTTTGTCATTCCGTTCATGGACGAGGAGCCCACGCTCGGCGAGCTCGTCGATCAGATCGCGGCAGCCATGCAGCCGCTCGGACGGCCGTTCGAGGTGATCTATGTAGACGACGGCTCCCGCGACGGCGGTGCCGCCCGCGTCGCTGATCTCGCTGCCGCCCGGCCTGGCCAAGTAAAACTCATCGAGCTGCGAGGCAATTTCGGAAAAAGCGCGGCGCTTGCAGCCGGTTTTGAGCATGCGACGGGGACCGTTGTGTTCACACTCGACGCTGACCTCCAAGACGACCCGAAGGAAATTCCGCGATTCCTCGAGGCCCTCGACAGCGGTCTCGACGTGGTGAGCGGCTTCAAAAAGACGCGGCACGACCCATGGCACAAGGTGATTCCGTCTCGCATCTTCAATTGGATGGTGCGGCGGCTCACCGGTGTGCCGCTTCACGACATCAACTGCGGTTTTAAGTGCTACCGGGCCGAGGTGCTCCGTGATGTGCGGGTGTATGGTGAGCTCCACCGGTTCATCCCGGCGCTCGCGGCGTGGAATCGGTATCGCGTCGGCGAGATCCCCGTCGAGCACCATCCTCGCCGCTTTGGACACTCGAAGTTTGGCGTAGGCCGATTTTTTCGCGGCCTCATGGATCTTCTCACGGTCACGTTCCTGCTGAAGTATGACCGCAAGCCGCTCCATTTCTTCGGCTGGCTCGGCGGCCTCGCGTTTCTCGGCGGGCTCGCAATTTGCGGCTACCTGACGTTCATCTGGTGTGCGGGGGCGAGCATCGGGCATCGGCCACTGCTCACCCTTGGGGTCCTGCTCCTTGTGATCGGTGTCCAGATCCTGGCCACAGGGCTCCTCGCGGAGCTCATCGTGCATGGCCAGAGCGACGGCCGGCCGTACCGGGTTCGTCGAACGATCGGGTTTGACGACCCCGCCGCGCCGCGTTTGAGCTGAAAACTCTCGAGGAGAACCCCTATGCAGTGCCACAAGGTCGATTTTCAGGTGCTCGGCACAGAGATGCAGCTCGTCGAGGTTGAGCTCGATCACGGCGAGACGGTCATCGCGGAAGCCGGAGCCATGAACTACATGGAGGACGGTATCGAGTTTCAGGCCAAGATGGGAGACGGGGCCGATCCAGACCAGGGATTCTTCGCAAAGCTCGCCAGTGCGGGTCAGCGGATGATGGCGGGCGAATCGGCATTCCTCACGCACTTCACCAATCATGCGGCCGCAAAGCGTCGGGTCGCCTTCGCCGCGCCGTATCCCGGCAAGATTCTCGCCCTCGACATGGCGAAGATCGGCGGCATGATCACCTGTCAGAAGTCAGCGTTTTTGTGCGCGGCGCTCGGCACAAAGATCAGTATCGCGTTTCAGCGGCGGCTGTCGGCGGGCCTCTTCGGTGGCGAAGGATTCATCCTCGAGAAGCTCGAAGGTGATGGGATGGCCTTCATCCATGCCGGCGGCCATGTGGTCAAGAAGCAACTGAAGGGCGAGACGCTTCGGGTCGATACGGGATGCGTCGTGGCCTTCACGAAAGGGATCGAGTTTGAGATCGCGGCGGCCGGTGGACTGAAGTCAATGTGGCTCGGCGGCGAGGGAATGTTTTTAGCGGCACTTCAGGGGCATGGCACGGTCCTTCTCCAGAGCCTGCCGTTCTCGCGGCTTGCCGCGGAGGTGGTCTCGCACGCGGGACTCGGCAAACAAGGCCATGACAAGGGATAAAGCTGCGCGTGGCGGTGGTACACAACGAGCAGTGAACGAGGAGGCATCATTATGGACCATGGGCCATCCAACCCGATTATCGGAACGATCCTGGGACTCGCCTGTCTTGCCGGGGGTTTTGCTCTCTGGCAGTACGTTGGAAAACCGATGCGAGCCAGGGCCGCGGCGAGCGTGAAATGGCCCGTGACTGACGGCGAGATCACGCGATCGCAGCTCAACCGCGAAGAGCCGAAGCGTGACAAGAAGGCCATGTTCTCGATGACCGTTGCCTATGCCTACACGCTCGACGGCAAGAACCTTGAAGGACACCGCGTCTGGTTTGGCGATCATTTTTCGACCAGCGACCCCGATCACTTTCAGGCCGCGGTCAAGCGCTATCCGGTCGGAACGGCCGTCAAGGTCTTCTATGACCCTGCGGATCCGAGCGACAGCGTGCTCGAGCCGGGAAGCAACTGGAGTGCGTCGATCTGGTATCTCGTCGGCATTGGCCTCATGGTTTTCGGCGCGACAGCCCTCGCGTCGTCAGCGCTTGTGATCATGATCCTGGGCGCCGCGCTTGCGAGCGCCGTCGGTGGCAGCCGCGAGCGAGAGTCCGATTTCGACCGGCCGAAACCGATGACCTTGGATCGCACCGACTCGCGGCCTCGATCAGATCATGATGACGACGACGGCATCGAGATTGTTTGACGAGGCGGCACGGGCAACCCTGAGCGGTCTTATTCGCGGCCGGGCCAGGTTGCCCACCAGGTGCGGAACTGTTTCCACTGGGCTTCGATGAATTCCTGTTGGCTCGGGGCGAGGGCGTCGGTCACGTAGATCTGCCGGTCGTAGGCTTCATGGCCTTCGAGCACCATGAGGTGCTTGTAGTAGAGGACGAGATCCGGGCCCTCGTCGAATTTCGAGAGCACGGCCATGGCGTCGTTCAGTTCGGCAGCGAGCCTTCGGGCCCGGCCATTCCCTTCCGCTGCCTTCAGGCAGAGCTCGACGAGCCGGAGCACGGGCTTGGGAAGCGCGTTGCCGACGCCCGTGATCGCGCCGATCGCGCCGCACCGCACAATGCCGTGAAACACCTGCGTATCGACGCCCACCATGAGCGAGAGATCAGCATCACCGCTCGTAATGTGTTCGGCAGCATAGGTGAGCGACTCCGCCCCCCCAAACTCCTTAAATCCGATGAGGTTTGGAAACTCATCCCGTAGGCTGAAGAAGAGATCGGCCTTCGTCTCGAAGCCGTAGTAGGGGCTGTTGTAGATGACAGCCGAGAGGCCGCCTGCCGCCTTGAGGATGCCCGCGAAGTGATGCCGCTGGGCGGCCGGTGAAGTGCCCCGTGAGAGCACCCGCGGGATCACCATGAGCCCCGCAGCGCCCACCTTCCGGGCATGGGCCGCGTGCTCCGCAGCGAGCCGAGAGTTTTGCGCACCAGTGCCCACGATCACGGGGATATCCGCTGCCACAAGCTTCGCGACGCCCTCCTGCCGTTGGGCATCCGTCAGCAGCGGCCAATCCCCCATCGAGCCGCAGTAGATCACGGCCGACATACCCGCGGCCATGAGGTCACTGCCTGTTGCAACGAGCGCGTCATAGTCTGGATCGCCTTTGGCATCGCAGGGGGTCATGAGAGCAGGCATGCAGCCGCGAAAAATGTTCATCACTTGCTCCGAGGGGGATCGTTCGTGGTCGTTGAGTCAGTCATCGGTACGGGATCTGTTCGCGTGATGGGCGTGCCTTCCCAGACGGCGATGTCGGTCGTCGGATCGTATGAGAGCACACGATGGGCGCTGCCTGGAGCGCTCGGCGTGTCGATCATGGGGAGCCACGTCGCGTGCTCGGCGATCAGGGCCGCATGTTCGGGGCGACCAGCGAGATTCTGCCACTCGTTTGGGTCGGTGTCGTGGTCGTAGAGCTCCTCACTGCCGTCGGCGTAGCGGATGTATCGCCATCGTTCGCTGCGAACCGAGTGATTCCCTTGGCCGTGGGTGGTGATGGCTGGTCGCGTGCGCGAGGCGGTGGCATCATGGAGCAGTGGCACGAGGCTCTCACCTTCGAGGCCATCACGAGGCGGCAGACCGGCCAGCTCCACGAGCGTGGGGTAGAGATCGAGAAGCTCAACGGGCCGGCCGCACTGCTGGGCTGGTGCTACGCCAGGGCCGGCAAAGATGAGCGGCACCCGCGTGCTGCGCTCCCAGAGCGTGTTCTTTCCCGTGATCGCCTTCTCGCCGAGATGGAAGCCGTGGTCGCTCCACACGACCACGATGGTGTCGCCTGTGTGCCCCGATTCCTCGAGGGCAGCAAGCAGGCGGCCCACCTGGGCATCGACAAAGCTGATCGAGGCGAGATAGCTGCGAACGAGGTTTCGCCACTGGTTCGCATCCCGGATCGGCGTGAGCCGCGGTTCGGGCAGCCGCCAGTGGAGATACCACGAAAATCGTGGTGTGTCGTCGCGGTCTGACTCGAGGATCTCGGGAAGGACCGAGTCGTCGTCGGGGTAGAGGTCAAACCACTGTTGGGTCGCGTAACACGGTACGTGTGGCAGAAAGAAACCCGCGGCGATGAAGAATGGCTTGTCTTGCGGCGACGCCTTGATCTGGTCAACAGCCCAGTTGGCAACAATGAAATCTCCCTTCACGGTGTCATTGTTGTCTGGCGGCCACACGCCCCAATCGACAAGGGGGTGCGAGAGGGGGGGGGATGTCACGAGACGGGCAGGGGGCTTCGAGCCAACGCCACCGTGATTCCCATGCTCCTGGAAATCGGAAGGTTCCTTCTTTCCTCCAGATCGCGTGCCGGAGTGAAAAATTTTGCCGTCGCCGGCCGTACGGTAGCCGTGCTCATGAAAATACTGCGGCAGGGTGACGCGATCGGCGAACTGTGGCACGTTGCGGAACGACGGCGCGAGACCATGAATGCCGGTGGTCGAGGGCCGAAGTCCCGTCAGGAGGCTCACCCGCGACGCATTGCAGAGGGGAGCCTGGCAGTGGGCATTCGTAAATGTGGTGCCGCGGGCAGCGAGGGCATCGAGGCAGGGCGTCTTGGCGAGCGGGTGACCGCCCATGTGGCCAACCCAATCGTTCAAATCGTCGATCGCGATGAAAAGGATGTTTGGTTGGGCCGTGGCTCGGTCGGCAGCCGATCCGCGCGTCGATATGCCCAAGGAGGCGAAAATGGCAACGACGAAAACGAGCGCACGCGGCATCAGTGATCCAAAAGCGATCCAGAAACAGGAGACCGAAGGTGAGTATATTCGGCCTCCGCCGTCGGTCACGTCATTCGCTCACGGCCGCGTGAAGATGGCCCAGGGCGACATCCACTCGGGCGGATTCTTCTCGCCGAAACCGCCGGCCTCGATGCAAAGATAGTCCTTCCCGTCCTTCGATATCGCCTCGATTCGCAGGGCCTCGCGGCGGTTGAGATTGATCAGCCGATCACCAGACCACAGAAAATCCGGGCTATCAGTACTCCCGTTGTCGTGGAACGTGATCTTCTTGAAAGGCGCCCGATTCTGGTCTCGCCGCTTGCTCGCGTCGAACTCGGTGATGGCGGGCACGACCGACACGATTTGCCAGGTTCCCACCACCGCTGCGTTCGATGTGAACGACCCGTCGTAGTGATACCATTCCGCCGGAGGCGCGGCCGCCTCGCCGCTTTCATCGCCAGCATCCTCGGTGGGCTTATCCGCCGGGGGTGGGAGCGACGCCTGCCACTCCGAAGAGCGCATCGGCATGAAGGTCGCAGCCTTGCGGTTGGCGTCGGAATCAAGTGGCGGGATTTTTCGTTCTTCGAGCCATGGGGTGACGATGCCCTGCCACACTGGTGGCATCGTCACGATCGCCTTCGGTCCCGTTTTGAGAAAACCCATGAACGCGAGCGTCACGGGCCCCTTGTCAAACTCCTCGAGCACGTCCGGCAGGATGATGGCTCCACGCGGATTGCCGCCGGCGCGACGCCCAATGCCTTCCTTCGCCTCAATGAGCTGATGACCGTTCACGGAGATCGCAAAGCCGCCGTCGTCGCCAACATGCTGGCCCGTGCCGACGCGGATCCGATAGAGGTGGCCTGGCTTCGGCTTCGGAAACTCAAACGTGCCGCGGAGCAACAGCACTTCCTTGTCCCAGAGCGTTCGCATGGTGGTCTCGCTCGGCCCACAGTCGGCGGTGGGGCATGGTTCCCTCGCAGTCACAAGCTTTCCGTCGTATTGCCCGAAGGGTGGCTTGCCCTTCAGCCAGCCATGAGCGGATGGTGAAAAGCCAGGCGCAATCCAGTTTTCCATGCCCTCTGGCAGCGTGACCGGCCGATACCGCCACGGGGAGCGATCGGGTGCCTGCTTCTCCGGAGGGTCAAACGTAACGTAGTCCCACGTAGCTTCCTTCAAGTCGGGGCCGTAGAGCCTCCAGTCGTAGTCGTGGATTCCGGCCTTCTGGTAGAGCCCGACGAGCGCATCGATCGAGCCCTCCGTGAAGGGTGACTGCCTCCCAGACACAGCGGCCTCGACAAGGAGCTTGGCGCGGTTCTCGGCGATGAACTTGTAGACAAGCTGGTCACGGATCATTGGCACGATCAGCGCGCGGAGCCGTGGGCTCAGCTTCTCGGGTTCGGCCGCAAGAAAGATGTGGGCGTAGGGAAGCGGCTCATTCGGATACCGCTTTTTCGCGGCATCAAAAAGAATGTCGTAGCCGCCCGGCACATCGGCGAGCGTGGCGGCGAGGAGTTCGAGGTGCGAATCGTAAACCCCCGTGATGTTCTGGCCGCCCTGCCAGCTCTTGACCCCGGCATACCCGGAATATGACGACTCGAGCGTTTTTGCGGCGAGGTCGCGCACGGCCGGGGGTGCATTGGCGAGCTGCTGTCGTATCAGGCGAATAGGCCCCGCCGTTGTGCTCCACCGTTGGCACGTCTTGAGCAGCTTGCCCACGGCCGGGAGGACCTTCGCATAGCAGCGCGGGTCGGCCACCACTGGCGCGAGTGCCATGAGCGCTCCGTTCTGGAGCCACTGCTCCTGGTGGTCGAGGTAGGGGAGAATGAGATCGACATGCGGCGCGATCAGGTCGGGTGTGCCGCGGGCCATGATCGAAAGGGCCGCGTCTTTGACCCACCACGATTCGTCGGCATCCGCGAGCCGCGCGGCGGCATCAGTGATCGCTTCGGCGGCCCACGGGGCCGCGGGGTCAAACGCCTTGGCCGTTCCGCGGAAGCCCTCATTGCGTACCCGGGCGTCGGCCGAGCGACGAAACTCCGCGAGCAGCGCATGGCGAACCTCGGGACCAGGTTTCGGAAACATGTAGTCAAACGTCAGGCCCGCGCAATGATTCGATGCCATGTGGCGAATGAGTGGCTCCGGGTGATGGATGAGGCGGCGAACCTCGTCATCGCTCACGGGAGCCTCGGCATTGAGCCGCGTTATGAGTGGCTTTGCTGAATCCCGTGCGAGGGTTTCGTTCGACACGTCTTGCTTTGAGCCGTCGTCGTACGCCGCTGGTTCCAGCGACTCAAAGGCGTCGTCGGCCGCGGTGCCCCAGGGCCGCTCGGGAAGTTGATACGGTTTGGCATAAGGAGACTTTGCCCCCGTGATACGGAGCGTCTTGCGAGGAATCGTGTAGGTGATCGCGTAGCCAGCCCCCCACTCTTCCTTGTCGTATCCCGCACCACCGAGAATCCCGAAAGAGCCGTTCCAGCGTCGCGAGAGATCGTAGTGCCACTGACGAGCATCCATGAACTCGCGGTATTGCATCGGCTTCTTGTCGTGGAGCAGGCCCATCGCCGCGCTTCGCCATATCTCGCCGATGCCGCCGCCGGTGTGGCCGTGCAGCATGAAGGTGGTCGTATAGAAGCTCGACATCGCCACCACGTCCCGTGCCTTCGCGTAGATCGACTGCTCGCCGTCGGGCGTGAGCGACGCCGCTGCGGCCATCACGAAAGCGAGGTTGCCGTTCTTGCCGTTATCGACGAACGAGTTTTCGGGGCGGTCGTCGCCGTAGGGATTCACCCCGCGGCCCGCAAACCGAAAGAAGTGTACGAGTGTGCGATGGAGGAGGTCGTCATCCACCTTCGCACCACACTCCTTGGCGAGCAGGAGGAACGTCACGACCGCCGTGCCACCGGCATTCAGGTGCCCATTGCCATAGGAGACTTTGGTGACGCCACCGCGGCCGGCCCAAGCGTCGAGGTATTCTCCCTTCCTGGCTGATTCGGCCCACGCCTCAATCACCGGCAGAGCTGCTTCATCCCCCGTGCGAAGGTAATACTCGCAGAGAGGAATGCCGCCGTAGCCCAGGTGCCAGGCATACGTCGCGGCCGGCTTGTCGGCGAGGGAATGCACCCACTCGCGTACGGGAGCGAGATCCTTGTCGTCGCCGGTTGAGAGCAGAAAGAGCATGCCGATGCCGCCGAAGCCCGGGTTGGCACTCGGCGTCGCGAGATAGTCGGCAAAGCCTCGAACGATTTTTTCAGATTTCGGGCAGTCGAGCGGCCAGGTTTTTGAGGAGCGACCGAGCACGGGAATCGAAACGACGACCTCACTCGCCGTCGCTGCCGGCTTGTCGTCTCGCACGAGCAGCCGCACCTTGCCATCGGTCGCCTCTGCCTCAGCAACGATATTTCCGAGTTGGATTCGCGGATCAATCGCCGCGAGCTTCTGGCCATTGATACTCTCGATGACCTGACCCTTCATGAGTTTGCCCGTCGCCGCGGCGGGCGACCCCTCTTCCACGTTCTTGACCTTCATGACAAACGCGGGATGGTGGAGCTCGATCCCGATACCGACAGGACCGAACCGATCCACCGTGCTCATCGACGCCGTGTCGGAAGGCCGTGTCGAGAAAAGCGCCGGATCGTTGTAGAAGGGTTCGGCTGCATGGGCCCCGGGCATCACAAGGAGAAAGGCTGTGGAAAGAATGCTGGGAGGTACCAAATGTGACAGGAATCGCACGCGATGAATCCTTTAAGAAAGGAGCGAAACTACGATTCAGAAGAGTATGCCACACCAGCCGCCGGACGGGGACGTACCGATCACGTGGGCGGCCTTTGGGGCGGGGTGATAGACTCATGATAAACCGGTGATTCCACGGAGAATGGTCTCATGGCCGTACAGCGTGTCCTTTCTCGACGGCGTGCGTTGCAGGCCGCTGTCGGTTCCCTCGGCATTGCCGCTTTCCGTGGCACGGTAGCGCGGGCGGCGGCGTTTCGTGCCGCGAATGAGCGGCCGCGGCTTGCCGTGATCGGCTGCGGGGCCCGCTGGGACAAGCGGGTGATGGTGGATGATGGAAACTATGGGGTCGGGAAGGAGTTTCCGAAGTATGGCGATATCGTGTCGGTGTGCGATGTCGATTCCGATCGCCTCGGCAAGGCCCGTGAGATCGTGAAGGGCTGGCAGGGCGTGGCCCCTGCGACCACAGCCGACTACCGCAGGGTGATCGACGACAAGTCGATCGACGCGATTCATGTGAGCACGCCCGACCACTGGCACGCCAAGATCACGATCGAGGCGATGCTCGCCGGCAAGGATGTCTACTGCGAGAAGCCGCTCACCCTCACGATCGCCGAAGGCCAGCAGCTTTGCGATGTTGCCCAGAAGACCGGGCGGATCGTTCAGGTGGGCACGCAGCAGCGGAGCGACGTGAAGTTCATCACGGCCGTGGCGCTCGTACGGTCGGGCCGGCTTGGAAAGCTCCTGCGGGCACAGTGCGCCGTCGGCGATGGGCCAACGAGCCCACCGCTTCCCGCCGTTCACGCTCCAAAGGGGCTCGACTGGGATCGATGGCTGGGCCCTGCGCCGCTTGCGGCCCATCGCTATCTCCTTGGCGCGAAGAACATTCCTGGGGCGTGGGCGCGAGGCCACTACGAGTTTCGCTGGTGGTACGACTACTCCGGCGGGAAGCTCACCGACTGGGGGGCACATCATGTCGACATCGCCACCTGGGCCGCGGGCAAGGGCGACACCGGCCCGGTCTCGATTGATCCGGTGATGGTGGAACACCCCGTGCCTTTCAAGGACGGGTATCCGACGCTTGACGACCGCTACTGCACCGCCGAAAAGTTTCTCATTAAGGCGACGTTTGCCGATGGCCTTGAGTTCACGATTCGGCACGACACCGACAACGGTATTCTCTTCGAGGGCACCGAAGGTCGAATCTTCGTGAACCGTGGCAAGCTCAAGGGAAAACCTGTGGAGGACCTTGCGGCGGATCCTCTTTCCCCCGAAGCCATCGCCGAAGCCTGGAAGGGCCGGGAGCCATCCGACCACGTCGCCGATTTTTTTGCATCGGTGGAGGCTCGCCGCGAGCCAATCGCCGACGTCTTCAGCCACCACCGCGGCCTGACCACATGCCACCTCGCAGGCATTGCCGCGAGGCTCGGCCGGAAAATCACCTGGGATCCAAAAGCCGAAAGAATCGAAGACGACGCCCAGGCCCAATCATTCGTGGCCCGCAAACCGCGAAGCGGCTACGCCACTGAGGCTTGATGCGATTGCTTAACATTGGGTACCTTAGTCAAGAAGCAGATGTTTGACGATCGTTGAGCCCGTGAGGGATCAGGATGGGGCTTGTGCCACCGACTTTTGAGTGGGACCGCAAGAAAGCGACTGCAAACCGAGCCAAACACGGCGTCACATTCAAGGAAGCGACCAGCGTTTTCGCCGATCCGCTGGCTGCAATTTTTGACGACGAGTCACACTCCGATGACGAGCGTCGCGAAATCATCGTCGGCCATTCGACTGCGGGGCGATTATTGTTGGTCGCATTCACGGAGCGTGACGGCAGCGTTGTGCGGATGATCAGTGCACGAAGAGCAACCCCACGGGAGCGAAAAGACTATGAAGAAGGCACACGCCCGTAAGCCTGCCACCGCGATGGCCGACCACCTTGGCGACGAGTGTCGCTTCGACTATTCAAAGGCCAAGCCAAACCGATTCGCCTCACGCGGGTCCGGATCGACGCTGGTCGTTGCGATCGACGACGATGTATCGAACGTTTTTTCAACGACGGAAGCTGTCAACAAGGCGCTCAGGGCCTTGATCACGGCCATGCCCCGGCAGACCCCGCCAAAGAAAGTCGTGTCACGAAACCGCAGAAGACGCGGTGCATGAGATTGTGGCTGTTGACGGGGTGTGCGGCACCATACGGGTGCACGGAGGACTCGATTTTGGGCGGCCTCATACGGTGGCGTCACTGCAAAGTTTCGTGGGTGGGGGGTACGACTATTTGGCTGGCATAGCCGCGAGGCTCGGGCCGAAAGATTTGAAGGCGACACTGAGGCCCAATCGTTCGTGGCCAGAGAGCCGCGAAGCAGGTATGCCACGGAACTGTGACATCGATCCTGTGATGGTGGACCACCCCGTGCCTTTCAAGGACGGCTACCCGACCGAAGAGGACCGCTACCGCACCGCAGAAAAGTTTTTTATCAAGGCGACGTTTGCCGATGGCCTTGAATTCACGATTCGGCACGACACCGACAACGGCATTCTCCTTGAGGGCACCGAAGGCCGGATCTTTGTGAACCGCGGCAAGCTCAAAGGGAAGCCGGTCGAGGAG
>JBGTGN010000147.1:0-44033 GCA_041746715.1 Pirellulales bacterium
TCCATTCTCGCCCTGAGGTCTTCTTGTTTTGCGATCCGGCAGCGCTTCGGCCATGACAGCACTGCTATCGCCAGCACGAAACATGCTGGCATGCGCATCACGTGGCCACGCCAAGACTTGCGGCTATCTTCATGGCATTCAACTATGAGTCAGTATTTCGCCATCTGGCGAAAGTGGTGCAACCGAAGCGCCAAGATCGCAGAGAGGCAAAGCTAAACGCGAACTGGTGGCGGTTCGGTCGCCCTCGGGTGGAAATGCGGAATGCAATCGTCGGCCTTGCTCGTTTTCTTGTCACGCTAGCCGTATCGAAGCATCGTATTTTTTCCTGGCTCGACAGCGTCACCGTGCCAGACCAACAACTGCTCGTGTTCGCTACGGCCGCCGATGAATTTCTCGGAATACTTCAGTCACGAGCCCACGAGGTTTGGGCGCTGTCACAAGGGACGCAGGTGCGCGAGCGCGAATCCGGCTTCCGCTACACGCCGACCACTTGCTTTGAAACCTTCCCGTTCCCCGAGCCGACGGCAGCACAGCGAGACGCCATCGCAGCCGCGGCCAAGGAACTCAACACGCTCCGCACGGCGTGGCTGAATCCGCCCGAATGGACGCGGGAGGAAATCTTGACGTTCCCCGGCTCGGTCGATGGCCCGTGGTCGCAGTACGTGACGGAGCCGAACTCAAAAGGCATCGGGACCGTGCGGTATCCGCGAGTCGTGCCGGCCGATGATGCCGCCGCTAAGAAACTCGCAAAGCGAACCCTCACAAATCTCTACAACGAACGGCCGACGTGGCTTGACCTTGCCCACAAGCGGCTCGACGAAGCTGTCTTCGATGCCTACGGCTGGCCGGCCGACTTGCCCGACGATGGCCTACTCTCCCGGCTGCTCGCTCTCAACCTCGAACGCACTGAATCGGCCTGACCCGCCCCGACAGACCATCCAGCATTTTGCCAGTTCAATCCTCATATTGCCGCATGGACTCGGCATTGCTCGCCATGACTTGCGGTTTTCGCGCAGGGGCCGCCTGGCGACCCACTACTCCTCCAGCTAGACTCGCCGCCGTCCCAGGCCGATACTCACTGAGAGTCCAGTCCCACTGAAACCGGTCCGATTCCTACTATGGCCCTCCAGCTAACCGCAAACCCCGACCAGTTGGATGATCTCGGTCGGATTGTCGCGATTGGGCCAGCCGCCTTGGCCCGGGTTGCTGAGTCACTAGAGCGTCTGCCTGCGCCGCCATTGAGTACCAAAGCGCTGCTAGATGCCGTAGCAGCAGTCATCGGCCGAACAAGTGCGGAACCGCTCGTGCGGCAACTTTTGGGGATGCAGGGCTTTGCGGTCCAGGGCGGTCACGCAATCGACGACGTGCTGGCTGGCGTGAGGTGGGCGGTAGAGCAGCAAGGTGAAAGCGCTGGCATTTCCCTGGACAGTTGGCGCGCGGCTGAGCCAAGTGTTAAAGCTCTCGTCGAGGCTCGATCTGTTCGTCTGCCGGCCAGAGCGATGGACCTGGCGTATGACTACACGAACCTCCTTCGTCAAACCAGAATCATCACCGATATCCGACCCCTGTTTGATCCGCCGGGAAAAAACATCGAAGCCGCCGTTGTTTCGCATACGCTCCGACTGTTTTACTTCAGCTCTGATGGAGAACACGAGTTAAGCATCGCGATGAACGAGTCCGAAGTCGCGGCCTTGCATGAACAATGCGAGCGAGCCATTCGTAAGGCTTCGGAAGCGAAGCTCACGATGGAGTCTAGGTGCGGAATCCCGACTTCCATTTGCGGAGAGGTTTAGCATGCCTACGGATTGGCCGGAATGCGATTGGCGTGAGAAAGGTAGTCCGGGGGCGAATCCAAAAGCGTCCAAGCGGTTCACCCGGCAGCGGCCCGCCCCTGCAGTGACTCGGGATGCCTACATGTCCGTTAATGCGGTGAGCCCTACGGGTAAGGGCCGCACGGATGACACCAGCGCGATGCGGAAATGGATGGCGATTTCTTCTAAAAGCCTTGAAACCGCTCGCGCCGACCTCTTGGAAATTATTCGCACGCCTACTCTTGCCGCCGGAGCGGGGGGCTTGGACCATTGGATGCGGGCCAATGAGCTTGTTGAAACGCTGAGCCAGCAGGGCTTACTTGGCGTAAACGCTGATCGACTCCAAAGCCTCGTCACGTTGATATCGGAAACCGTTGGGACCCTAGGGCTCGAGCTTGCTGTGACAGAAGCCGAGGTCCTCGCAAACAACGGCGACATCGATGGCGCCCTCGCGATAATCTTCGATCGCCTGGACGAGGCCTTTTCGTCAGGAGCATTTGGCCAAGTCAACAAATGGCTTGGAGCGATCGACACCGACAGGTTTTCGTCCGACGTGTTGCTCGGAGTTCTCGCGGCATCTTTTCCAGCGAAATCCGAACTGCCAGCTCGCCAGATTTTTTGGTGCTGTGTGAAGGAGACATTCGCAAGACGCGACGTCTCTGAGGACCACCTTTTGGCGGGGCTTGAGTAGCAAGAGACCGTCGCGAATGGACTCTATTCGGACCGTTCCAGAGCAGTACACCGAGTCGTTTCCGTGCTGTGCTGTCGCAATCGGCGACGGTGGTGGGGGGCGTCTTCATCTCGGAATCCTGCACACCCCCAAAGGGCAGCCCACCCAGTTTTTGCACCTTGCCTGGCACTGCAGGTTGCGAAATACAACACCACCGCCGCATTACCTAAGCCTTTGGGCGTGCCCAGAATTGTCAGAATCTGGTAGGCGCCTCGTGGTTGCAAAGTGTGGTCAAATTCTTCGAGCTAACGCGAAAAACGGAATTCCATATGGATTCAGTTCGCCAGAGCATGCTTTGGATCCTGAGACCGGTGCGTTCTTGTTTTCTGGAACCCGATACGGTCTAACCTGCGCGACCTTCGTGCTAGCCGTTTATGGCGCGGTTGGAATTCGATTGGCCGCCTACGCTACCTGGCCATCAGCACGACCCGGCGATGATGAATGGCAGACCGAAGTCCTTGACCAACTCCGGGAAGACGGTGAGGCCGATGCCGACCATTTGGCGAAGGTTCAGTCCGATATTGGCTCGGTTCGCTTTCGTCCGGAAGAGGTTTTCGCCGCTGCAGCCCAAGCCCCTCCCGCTTGTGGGTTTGAGCAGGCGAAACTGTTAGGCGCTGCGATTCGTGCACAGTTAATCGCTGCATAGCTCCCTGCAAGTGCCGCGCAATCTACGCGAACCCGAAAGGCTGTGCACCAACTCGTACTCGCCCCCAGAAGCGGCCCCGTTAACTTATCATCCCGGAACGCCCCTTGACCCCGGGGTGGGTTCCCAAAAAAACGGGAAACCAAATGGAAGACCCCACGCCCGCTCAACAAGAGTTTGTGGTGGGTTTCGGCCCGTTTTAGGCATTCCTGTGCCACTGAGCGACACGGCCCGAGGTTGAACGGCCGGCCGCTATGTGGCATGATGCCAACTATTCGGGCGCGGCTCGCTACCGCATAGGCCGACTGGCAAGCGTGGTTCCACTTCCCCACGCTGCCGGTCGGCCACCCGGGCTCACAAAAGGAAGTGGCCCTCATGGATGACGCGGCAGCCGCACGGCTGGAAACTTCACTGACCTACCTACGGGATAGGTTCTCGGCTCTCCGGGTAGCCGGCCCGATTCGCGGGGCGATGGTGGACAATATCTCGATGTCGAGGAAAACCCTCGATGAGCTTTCCGCATTTATCGGAGGACCTCGCGAGAACGCCCTGCCCCTGGCATCTCGCATCACTACAAATTGGCTCCTGTCTGAACGATGGCGACGGGCGGGCAGTGTGGTTAGGCACGACCTCTATGTCTATGTGATCGTGTGGGAGGACGGCCTCGACCCCATGACCGACGACGACGGTCTCATAACCTACGACCCCATAACCCACGACCCCATGACCATCGACTATCGCGAAGTGTTCTTTCACTGCGAGGGAGGTAGTTCGGCCATCGCGACTCTTGAAACGATATCCGAAGACGCCAGCGCGATATCGGCAGACGTGGCCCGCCGGCTCGGGGTGAGTTGGCACGATATGGACGAGGCCCAGTGTGATCCCGCGGGTGCAACTTGGTGGTGGCTTATCTTCCACGCGGCAGCAGCAAGGCTGCCCGGGTTTCTACTGAGGCTGTCGAGGTGCCATCATCGCCTGAGTGACGGAACGTTCGCCGTGATGGAAGTACGCGACATGGTTGAGGCATCCATCATGCTTATCGACGCCGCCCTGGCCGTCACCCCGGTGGCCGACAAAAAGCCGAGCAATGAAGAGCCGGCCGATGTTGGCAAGCCCGGCAGCAAGCCCGCCGGCAACGGTGTAGGGCGACCTGCGATTGACCCTGACTTCGACCGGGCGATACGCCGCGAATGGCTGGCGTGGGCTCGGGCATACGATGGCGACGGCCGGCCGACGATAGAGGCTTTCATCGAATGGAGAATCACGCGAACCGAAACCGAGGAACGCAACGGCGAGCGATTCAAAGACAAAGACCGTGCGAGGATGGCCGCCGACTGGGATGATGCCATCGAGCGTGGGCGGAAACAGATTGAACGAATCAAAAAGGCTGCCGAGCGCCCCGGGACACGCCGGACATAGGTTTGTCCGTGTCCGGTTTCACGAGAACCGCCCGCCCCGGCAACGTCGGGCATAACGCGGCAACGCCCTCGAAACCACGCCGGACAAATTACATGTAGTGTCCGTGCATCGCGTGACACCGTTTCTTCCATCGTTACCGTGACCGCAAGCGATTGGCATTCCGCCAACCCATGTATCACGGAGGTTCAAGCGATGACGAAAACAGTAACGGCCCCCGAGGTGCCTGAGCTGCTCGATGCCGATGAGTCGTCCACGGTGGCCGGCATGGGCAAGCGAACGTGGTGGCGGTATGTGGCCAGTGGTCGAGCCCCGCAGCCCGTCCGACCGGGCGGCTCTCTCACAAGGTGGCGACGGTCCGACATCCTCGCATGGATTGCGGCCGGGTGCCCTCGCGTGGTCGAGCGACGGGGGGTGGACCGATGAGCGATACGCTCCAGCAATGCCGAGCGTTTCTCGGTGCGATATTCGAGCCGGGCGACATCATCGAGTTTCGGAACATTCACCCCACGACGGAGGAGCGGAAGCAATTGTGGGGCACGCTGGCCGACCTTCCGCGGATTGTTCCCAAGCTGGCGCGGCTCAATGCCGCCGGGTGGCAGTGCTACATGGGTGGCAACCCTCGCAAGGCTTCCGGCGGAGCCAAGGAAGGGGATGTGGCTCTTGCGCGGTGCCACTTCGCAGACTTCGACGGCACGACCGTCGATGAGGCCCTCGGGCGAGTTGAGGCCGCGGTGCTTCCGGTTCCGACCGTCACGCTCTCGACCGGCGGCGGTGTGCATGTGTGGTGGCGACTGACGGAGCCTGTGGCCGACCTTGCCGAATGGCGGGCGCGGCAACAATCGCTCAATGCCGCGCTGGAATCCGACCCCAGGATTCAAGACCCGCCGCGGATTATGCGGCTGCCCGGTTTCGTGAACACGAAAGACGACTACGCCCACATGGACCCGCCGCCGGTGTCGGCCATCGTGGCTATCGACCCGAGCCGGCGGTATCCGGTCCAGGCCCTAAACGTGGCGGCGCCCACGGCCCCAGCGGTGAAGGCTGCATTGGTTTCGGTCGAACCGCCCCCGGCAGGAACGGCCGGCGCCAATCTCATCGAGCGAGCCGAGCGGTATATCGACCGCATGCCCGAGGCCGTGTCGGGGCAAGGTGGCCACGGGAAGACCTACGCCGTGGCGGCCGCGCTGGTGAACGGTTTTGGGCTCGATGAGGAAACCGCCTATGCCATCATGGCCCAGCGGTACAACCCTCGATGCCGGCCCGAGTGGAGCGAGCGGGAGCTACGCCACAAGGTGAGCGATGCCGCAACGAAGGAACACGAACGGGCTCGCGGCTATCTGAGGGACGAACCGCCCCCGATGGCCCACGCTCCCGAGGTGGACGTGTCGGCCATCGAGGCGAGCAACGGCAAGCCGCCGGCCGATAGCAAGCCGGCAAAGCCCAAGCGAAAGCCGGTCGAGCCCTACACTCCGTTCCCTACTCACCTGCTACCAGAGCCCCTGCGGGAGTTTGTCGAGGCAACGGCCGCGGCCATGCGGTGCGATGCTTCCTACGCCGCCCTGCCCCTACTGGCCGTGGTAGCGTCGGCTATCGGGACCACCCGACAACTCCGACTGAAACGGAGCTGGTCAGTGCTGCCGATTCTGTGGACGGCCACGATAGGCGAATCGGGCACGCTCAAAACTCCGCCATTCAAAGCCGCCATGCGGGCTCTCCGTGACCGGCAAGGGCGAGCCCTGGAGGAGTACGAAAAAGCCAAGCAACAATACCTGACCGACTACGAACTCTATGACAAAGCCAAGGCCGTATGGAAACGAAGCAAAGACCCTATGGAGCTTCCGCCCGATGAGCCCACGCCCCCCGTCTCGGTGCGGTACATGGTTTCCGATTGCACCGTCGAATCGCTCGCCCCGATTCTGCTCGACAACCCCCGTGGGGTTCTCATGGCTCGCGATGAGCTAGCGGGGTGGTTCGGGAGCTTCGACAAGTATTCGGGAGGTGGTAAGGCCGGCAGTGCCGACGCTGCTCACTGGCTCTCGATGCACAATGCCGAGTCCATCACAGTGGACCGCAAGACGGGGGCACACCGCACGACCTACGTTCCGATGGCTGCCGCATCACTGACGGGGGGCATTCAACCGAAGATTCTGTGCCGAGCCCTCGGGCAAGACCGCCGGGAAGATGGCATGCTCGCGCGGCTGCTTGTCGCATGCCCGCCCCGCCGGCCGAAGCGATGGTCGGAAGACGATGTGCCCGAGCGACTGGAAAAAGCCATCGCCCGGCTACTCGACCGGCTACATGAGCTGGAGCATGAAACCGATGAGGAGGACCACCTGCGCCCGGGGACCGTCGGCCTCGAGCCCGAAGCCAAGCGAGTGTGGGTGAGCTTCTACAACGCCCATGCTGACGAACAGGCCGACATGGCCGGCGACTTGGCAGCGGCATGGTCGAAGTTGGAGGAGTACGCCCCGAGGCTCGCTCTCGTGATTCACTTCACAAGGTGGGCGGCCTTCGACACCACGCTGGCCGATGAGTGGAAGGTGGACGCCGTGAGCATGCGAGCCGGCATCGAGCTGGTCGAGTGGTTCAAGCGGGAGGCCAAGCGGGTCTACTCGATGCTCGGGGAGGATGATGAGGACCGGGAGCGCCGCCGGCTGGCTGAGTGGATAGAGCGGAAGGGTGGAGAGACGACACCCGGCGACGTGGCCCGAGGCTGCCGATGGTTGAAGGAACCCGGGATGGCCGACGCTGCCCTAGAGGACCTACGAACGGCCGGGTGGGGCCAGTGGGTTGTCGAGCCGACGGCCACAAAACCGAAACGTGTTTTCCGACTGTCTACGGCGTCTACGTCTACAGATTCCACGGAAACGCGGGACGTAGGCGAATCCGTAGACGTAGACACTGTAGACGCTCCGAACATAGAGCCCGAGTCCGCGGTGTCGGTGCCCGGCGACGATGACCAGTGGGGTGAGCTATGAAGAGCCCCGCCGCGATCGTGGCCGACCTTGCCAAGCGTGGTATCCGACTGGAGCCCCACGGCGACCGACTGCGGTTCCATCCACGGTCGGCCGTGACCCCCGAGCTGGCCTCATGGCTCGCCCCAAGGAAAACGGAGTTGATCTCATGGCTCCGGGCTCGGGATGCCGCGCGGCCCGAGAGCCCCCAGCGGACCGCCGGCCGGGGGTATCTGGAGTCGCCCGAGGCACCGAACGGGCTTCCTGGCTCAAATGCGGAGGCCGTTTTTCAGGCGAAGCCCCGAAACCTGCTTCCTAACGCCCTGCCCACGCCCCCGATGGCCGACTGGCTCTCGATGTGGCGACGGGCTCCGCAGACCACGCTACCGCCTACGCCGTGCGGGTGGTGCGGCTGCCGAGTCCATTGGCAGCACACTCTCGGGCTCACGTTTCTCTGTGCGAACTGCCGCCCGCCATCGTTCCCGCAGCATGTGGCCCGGTGGGTCGAGGTGGTGGCGACTGAAGATGGACCGCAAGTAGTTACCGTTGGCGGACCGCCAACTAGAGCGTAGGATGATCCCATGCCGAAGAAAACGACAACACGAAAAAGTCTCTCCGATGAGCTGCGGTCGGCCATCGAAGCATCGGACCTGACTCGATATGCCATATGCCAAGCGGCCGGCATCGACAAAGCCTCGATGAGCAAATTCATGAGCGGTGAGCGTGGGCTCGGGCTGGAGAGTATCGACAAACTCGCGGACCTACTCGGGCTCCATATCGTGAGCAAGCGTGGCCCACGGAAGGGGAAGGGGTGAACAATGGCAAGCGTTTTCAAGCGGGCGACCACAAAGCCCATTCCCGCCGGGGCTCGCATCATCGAGCGGAAAGCCGGCCCGATTGCCGAGTGGGTCGATGGCCGGGGGCGCCGGCGGACGGCGCCACTCACTGAGGATCGGTCGGCCATTCGCATCGAGTCCGAAACCTACACGGTGAAGTATCGAGACGAGCATGGGCTCGACCGCAAGGTATCGAGTCGATGCACAGACAAGACCGCAGCCGAGCAACTGGGCAGCGAACTTGAAACCCGAGCGATGAAGCGACGGGAAGGGCTGCTCGACCCTGCCCAGGAGCGTTTCGCCCGGGAGGCCCGCCGGCCGATTGTCGAGCATGCTGCCGACCATGTGACCTACCTACGTGCGGCCGGGAATACCGAGAAACACGTAGTGGCGGTCGAGCGACACTTGCGGGTGATCCTCGCGGCAGCCGGCATCGAGCGGCTTTCCGAGTTGAAGTCTGCCGCGGTGCTGTCGGCCGTCTCGATGATGAGGAACCCTGCCCCGGTCGAGGGCAAGAAACGGCAGCCCCGGCCGGCATCGCTCTCGACTTGCAACGGCTACCTACGGAGCATGAAGGGTTTCTCGCGGTGGCTCTGGGAACAACGGCGAACCCCGGAGGATGGCCTACTCGGGCTCGGGCTATTCAACGCGGCCACAGACCGCCGGCATGTGCGGCGCGAGATGACCGCCGATGAGGTGCGCTGGCTGCTCGATGCGACCGAACGGCGGACCACGCCAGACCACGGCGCCCCCGGCCCGGTGCGGGCGATGTGCTACCGTCTCGCGGCTGCTACGGGCTACCGGGCAAGCGAGCTGCGGAGCCTGACCACGGATTCATTCGCTCTCGATGGCGAGCCCCCGACCTGCTCGGTGGCGGCCGGCTACTCGAAACGCCGTCGGCATGATGAGCAACCGCTGCCGGGCGCGATGGTCGAGCCCTTGCGAGTTTGGCTCTCGGGCTATGCCCCGGGGGAGAGAGTCTTCTCGGGAATCGCTCGTCACACTGCCCGCATGCTGCGAAGCGACCTGGCAGCGGCTCGGGGCGCGTGGCTCGATGAGGCCGGCGACGATGAAGCCGAGCAAGCCCGGCGGGAGGCTTCCGACTTCCTTTGCTACGCCGACCGGCAAGGCCATGTGGCCGACTTCCACAGTCTGCGGACGGTCTATATCTCGCGAGTGGTGGCGGGCGGTGCGAGCATGAAGGAAGCCCAGACCCTCGCGCGGCACAGTACGCCCCTGCTCACTGCTCACTACTCGCGGGCCACGTTGCACGATGTGGCCGGCCGGGTCGAGGGGCTCGGCAACTTCCTGACCGCCGGCCCCGTCCGACCGACCCAAGAATCCGCCATCCTGCGGGCCACGGGGACGGACGGAAAACCGAACGAACCAGAGAGGGGCATTTTCCAGGATGTGCCCCAGGATGTGACCACAGCGGTGGCCCGCTGCGGCTCGAAACGGCCCGACGGGGCAAACTCGGCAGTCTGTAGCGACCCCGAGTTGAGCGTGGTTTCGACCCCCACAAAACGCAAAAGCCCCCGGGAATCCCGCGGGCTTTTGGTGGTTTCAATTGAAGAGGCTCCGGTCGGAGTCGAACCGACGATGGCGGATTTGCAATCCGCTGCCTTAGCCACTTGGCTACGGAGCCGAATCTGGTGGGCCGGCCGTCAGGCCATCCCTCTATCACGCTACGGCAGGCCGGGCAAACTGGTCAAGGTCTGCCGGCTGCTCAAACCCGACCGGTCGTGCGTTGCACACGGATCAATCGGGTCATGCCTAGGGATCGGCTCGCGGCTGCCCGAGTCTTCAATTCTTCTGCTTCTCGGGCTCTTCGGCCTCGCCCGTGGCCGCGGAAACCCCCAGGCGATATAGTCTCGACTCATCGGTTTTGCCCCGGATTCATGCGGAAGCGACCGACTGGCGCACACGCCCACCCCACGAGGAGCATTTTGAAGATGGCAAACGAGGGAACCTGCGACATCGGCCTCATCGGGCTGGCCGTGATGGGTGAAAACCTGGCCCTCAACATCGCCAGTCGCGGGTTCAAGATCGCCGTGTTCAACCGCACCACGAGCGTCACCGACACGTTTGTCGCCGGCCGCGGCAAACAGCCCAACGTCGTGGGCTGCCATACGCTTGAGGACCTCGTTGCGTCGCTCAAGGCCCCGCGAAAGATCATGATGATGGTCAAGGCGGGCCCTGCCATTGATCAGCTCATCGCCACGCTCACCCCCCTGCTCTCCCCCGGCGACATTCTCATCGACGGCGGCAACACGCTCTTCTCAGACACGGAGAGGCGAACGGCCGAAGCCGAAGCGAAGGGATTGTTATTCGTGGGCACCGGTGTGTCAGGGGGCGAGGAGGGCGCCCTCAAGGGCCCGAGCCTCATGCCGGGCGGATCAGCCAAGGCCTGGCCGATGATCCAGCCAATTTTCCAGGCCATTGCCGCCAAGGTTGGCCCCAAGGGCGACATCCCATGCTGCGACTGGGTTGGCCCACGCGGCGCCGGACACTACGTGAAGATGGTTCACAACGGCATCGAATACGGTGACATGCAGCTCATCTGCGAGGCCTACTGGCTGCTTAAGGCCGCTGGCCTGTCGAACCAGCAACTCGCGGAGGTGTTCGCCGAGTGGAACAAGGGTGAGCTCGATAGCTACCTGATCGAGATCACTCGAGACATCTTCACCGTTCAGGATTCCGATACCGGTGGCGACCTCATCGACCTCATCCTTGACACCGCCGGCGCGAAGGGCACCGGCAAATGGATGAGCCAGCATGCCCTCGACCTCGGCGTGCCGAGCACGCTTGTCACCGAGGCGGTCTACGCCCGCTGCCTCTCGGCGATGAAGGAAGCCCGCGTGCGAGCGGCGAGTGTGCTCGCTGGCCCTGACCGGAAGTTTGAAGGCGACGCCAAGGTATTTGAAGAGCAGGTCCGCCAAGCCCTCTACGCATCAAAAATTGCGAGCTACGCTCAGGGATTCGTGCAGCTCGCCTCGGCGGCCAAGGAACACGAGTGGCCGCTCGATTACCGCTCGATCTCCATGCTTTGGCGGGGCGGTTGCATCATCCGTGCCCAGTTCCTCGAGCGGATCGCCGAGGCCTACGAAGCCGATCCAGGCCTTGAGAATCTCATGCTCGCGCCCTACTTCCGCGACGCCCTCGCCTCGGCCCAAAACGCATGGCGGCATGTCGTGGCCACCGCCGCCACGCTCGGCATCCCAGTGCCGGCATTCATGACGGCACTGGCGTATTACGACGGCTATCGTCACGCCCGGCTCCCGGCCAACCTGCTGCAAGCCCAGCGGGACTACTTCGGTGCCCACACGTACCAGCGGATCGACAAGCCCGGCACGTTCCACACTGAATGGCTCGATCTTCGTAAGCCTGTAGGAGATTGATTTTGTCCAACGCCTATCTCGAAAATCTCTTTAGCCTCAGCGGCCGAACAGCCGTCGTCGTTGGAGGCACGGGCGTTCTTGGTGGAGCGCTCGCCGATGGCCTCGCCAAGGCGGGTGCCTTCGTCGTCGTAGCTGGCCGTGGGGCTGATCGTGGGGCCGCCCGCGTCGATGCCATCAAGGCCGCGGGGGGCGACGGCACGTTCGTGAGCGTCGATGCCGTGAATCGAGAGAGTGTCAAAGCCCTTCTCGACGCCGCGGTCCATGCGACGGGCCGCGCTGACATCCTCGTGAACTGCGCTGGCGTCAACTCGTCGATTCCCTACTTCGACATTCCTGACGACGATTTTGCGAAGGTGCTCGACACGAACCTCAAGAGCACGCACCTCGGCTGCCAGATTTTCGGAGCCTACATGGCGGAGCACGACGGCGGCTCGATCCTGAATATCGGCAGCGTCTCGGCCGACAAGCCTCTCTCCAAAGTCTTCATCTACTCGGCGTCGAAGGCGGCGGTCGTCAACTACACGAAGAACGTCGCGAGGGAGCTCGCTCCTCGCGGCGTACGGGTGAACGTGCTCTGCCCGGGGTTTTTTCCGGCGGAGCAAAACCGAAAAATTCTCTCACCCGAGCGAACCGCGTCCATCATGGGACAAACCCCGATGAACCGATTCGGCAATGCCGACGAGCTCATCGGTGCGATGCTGCTGTTGTGTGCCCCCGTCGCCGGCAGTTTTATCACTGGCACGGAGCTCTACGTAGACGGCGGCTTCACGGGTATGCGGCTGTGATGCCCTTTCATCCAATGAGACTTTCATGGCCCACACCATTGTCATCTTCGGTGCCTCGGGCGATCTGACGAGCCGCAAGCTCGTGCCGGCGCTTTACAACCTGGCACGGGCTGGGACGCTTCCGCCCGACACGCGGATCGTGGGATTTTCCAGGACACCCCTCTCGGATGCGGAGTGGCAGGCCAGCCTCGCGGAGTCTACAGCCAAGCACGCTGGCGACGAGCCTTTTGACCAAGCCGCCTGGGCCGCCTTCGCGCCGTCCATTTACTACCAACCGGGCGATATCGAACAGCAGGAGGATGTCGCACGGCTCGGCGAGCGGCTTGCCGCACTCGAAGGAGGCCCCGCGAGCCGAGTCTACTACCTCGCTACTGCGCCACGCTTCTACGAGCCGGTGGTGGCCGCGCTCGGTGGACTCGGCATGGCCGACGAAGAGGTCGCCCCGCGGCGCATCGTCGTCGAGAAACCGTTTGGGACCGACCTCGCCACGGCGAAAGCACTCAACAAGCGACTCCACGTAGTCTTTCGCGAGAGCCAAATCTTTCGCATCGATCATTACCTCGGGAAGGAGTCGGTACAAAACATCCTGGCACTCCGGTTTGCCAACACGATTTTTGAACCCGTGTGGAACCGTCGCTACATCGACCACGTGCAGATCACCGTCGCCGAGGAGGTCACCGTTGGCAGGCGGGCTGCCTATTACGACCACGCCGGCGTCCTGCGGGACATGTTCCAAAACCATCTCCTCCAGCTCCTCATGGTGACGGCGATGGAGGCCCCCGCGCGGTTCAACGCGACGGCGGTTCGCAACGAGAAAGTGAAAGTGCTCGAGGCGATTCGTCCCCTGGCGGAATGCGAAGTGGCTGCTGCGAGCGTGCGAGGCCAGTACGAGGGCTACCTCGCGGAGCCCGATGTGCCGGAGAGGAGCCAGACGGCCACGTTTGGCGGCCTTCGCCTCGAGATCGACAACTGGCGGTGGCAAGGCGTGCCGTTCTATCTCCGCAGTGGTAAGGCGATGAGCTGCCGCACGACGCAGATCGTGATCGAGTTTCGCCAGCCGCCGCTCGAGCTCTTTGCTGGCGGCCGGCCGACATTCAGCCGCGAGGCGAATCGGCTCGTGATCCAGATTCAACCAGCCGAGGGCATCCAGCTTCACTTCCACACGAAGGTGCCGGGCGAAGGCATGCGGCTGCGGTACACCGACCTTGAGTTCAGCTACTCCCGCGAGTTTGCCGGCCGGCTTCCCGAGGCCTATGAGCCGCTCCTCCTCGATGTGATGCACGGCGATGCAAGCCTCTTCGCTCGGGCCGACGAGGTTGAAAAGTCGTGGGAGATCATGGATCCCTTCGTGGAGGTCTGGCGCTCGGGCACGCTCCCGACGATCGCCCACTACGAGCCGGGATTCTGGGGCCCCATGGAAAGCGTCGAGTGGATGGCTGCTCAGGGCCGCACATGGTTCGACCAGTGCCCGGTACTGACGTGATACCGCTCACGATTGGCGGCATTCCGCTTGCCTCGCCGCTCGTGCAGGCTGCCCTTTCAGGATACAGCGATCGGGCGATGCGGGTGCTCGCCCGTCGGCATGGAGCGGCCTATGCCCTCGGCGAGGTGCTCCTCGACCGGTTTGTGGCCTCGGCCAAGCCAGGTCGCAAGACACCGCCACGGCTTGCCCTCGCCGAAGATGAGCATCCCGTGGGGGCTCAGCTCATGGGAGCGAACCCCGATGACTTCGCGCCAGCGGCACGTCGGCTTGTGACCGAGGGCTACGATGTGATCGACATCAATTTTGGCTGCCCCGTCAAGAAGGTGCTCGGCCGGTGTCGCGGAGGCTTTCTCCTTTCGCAGCCATCGACTGCCCTGGAGATTGTCGCGAGGGTTCGCGAGGCAGTGCCGGCCCATGTTCCCGTGACGCTCAAGATGCGGCGGGGCCTCGACGACACGGCCGAGAGCCGAGACAATTTCTTCACGATCTTCGATGGTGCCTTTGCCCGCGGAGCTGCGGCAATCACGGTTCATGGCCGTACCGTCGAGCAGCGGTATGTGGGCCCGAGCAACTGGGCGTTTCTCGCCGAAGTCAAGCAGCACGCCGGGAACCGTACCGTCATCGGGTCGGGTGACCTTTTTTCGGCCGCCGCCTGCGTGGCGATGCTCGATGAGACCGGTGTTGACGGGGTGAGTGTGGCCCGCGGTGCGATTGGCAATCCGTGGATTTTTGGGCAGGCACGATCCCTCCTCGAAGGCCGGCCGATGCCGTCGCTTCCGACGATCCACGAACAGCGGGATGTGCTCCGTGAGCACTGGGCCCTGGCCGAGGATCTCTATGGCGAACACTCGGCTGGCCGATCGATGCGGAAGTTTGCGATCAAATACGCCCGATGCCACCCGGAGCACCGGGCCGTTCGCGATGCCTTTGTCGCGGTGAAGGATGCCGCTGGCTGGGGCCGCGTGCTTGGCCGCTTCTATGGCGAAGACGGACCGGGCCGCGATCCGTCTTTCGACATCGATGAGATTCGCGACTGCGCAGAATCGTCGTGACGAACTGCGAGAGCTGCGATGATTTCGGCCCGCACCGTGGCTTCGGCTTCTGTTGCCAGTCGAGCCTCGAGAACCGCGAGGGCCTCCGTTGGCATGATGTTGGCAGAAACCCAGTGGCCAAGGGCCCACGCCGCGGCACCGCGAACGACAGGCTCGGTGTCGGCAAGAGCCGATGCAAGCGAATCAAACGCGGGCGGATGCGGACGGTTGCCGAGTGCGATCGCTGCCGACCTCAGAAGCCCCCGTCGCTTTGCCCGCAGGATCGGCGAACCGCGAAACCGGTCACGAAACCCCGGAGCATCGAGCGCGAGGATCTCGGCGAGTTCGAGCGAGGTCGAAGGGTCGCGAGATTGAAAGGCTCGCTCCTCCGACCCAGGTGCATACCGATTCCACGGGCACACCTCTTGGCAGATGTCGCATCCAAAAACCCAATCCCCAATGCCTTCACGAAGTGTCGGCACCATCGGCCCGTGGTCCTCGATCGTGATCGCTGAAATGCACTTCGTGGCATCAAGCACACGCGGCGCCGGGAACGCTCCCGTAGGACAGGCATCGAGGCAGGCCGTGCAGGTGCCGCAGTGGTCGGTGAGGATGGGTTGATCGGTCGGAAGGTCAATATCGGTGACGAGGGTGGCGAGCAGGAAATAGCTCCCGGCGCGGGGATCGATGAGCATCGTGTTCTTCCCAAACCAGCCGAGGCCAGCGAGCTGAGCAAAGTCTCGCTCGGCGACAGGCGCCGAATCGACCACGCCACGAGCATGAGAACCCGGTGAGTGCGCCTGAAGCCATGCAACAATCGTATTGAGCCGCTCGCGGAGAAGGTCGTGGTAGTCGTCGCCGCGGGCATAGCGGGCCACGCGGCCGTGCCCGGGGTCAAGACTCTCGCAGCCTGGGCTCGTGCCGATGCCGTAGTCCATCGCGAGCATCACCACGCTTCGAGCCCCTGGCATGATGGCGTCGAGGTTCTGCCGGAGTGATTCATGCCGCGCGAGCCACGGCTCCATGACCCCAGCCATGCCCGCGGCGAGCCACCCACGGAAGGCCTCGTGGTGCGGCGGTGAGCCAGCCGCGGCAATGCCGACTCTCGCAAATCCAAGCCGCTTCGCCTCGCGACGAATTCCATCCGCCAGGGTCGCGCCGTCCGGTCGATCGACAGACGACACATCGCCAGGGGCTTGAAGAGACGGAATGGTCACAAACAAGGCAACCTGGAGGAAATGGGGGAAACGACTGCATGCCCCGGGCAAATGACCTGGACCAGTCTGCCGAAATCGCTACTGTCCCCACCCATTCTCCTGATCAACCGCGTTCTGCCAAACCGCCACCTGCGGAGCCTCAGCCGTGCCAGCCACCCGCCAATCCATCGATCCTTTCGGCTGGTCCCTTTTCCTAATCGCGTTGGTGGCAACCGTAGGCTGTCAAACACCGCAGAATACGGCAGTGCCGCCACCAGCGACCGGAATGATCGGACAGCCCGCTCCGTATGGCGGGTTTCCATCGGCACCCCAGGGCGCCGCCTACCCGCCGACGGTGAGCGCTCCGCCGATACCCGGTGCCCCGGCCGCCCAACCGTCGCTGCAACCACCACCAATGCCAGGCCCAGCGACCCAGTGGCAAGGAGCAAGCCCGACGGCGCCGCCTTCCAATAACTCATGGTCGTGGTCACAGCCGCCCGCAACACAGCCCCCGTCCCTTCAGCAGTACGGTACGCAACTCCAGGGCTCTGCGAACCAGTTTCAACAGAACGTCACGGCCCAAACCCAGCAATACGCCAATCAACTCCAGGCGCAGCCCCAGCAGTACGCAAATCAGGCGCAGCAGGCGCTCGCCAACCAGCAACAGCAGTTCAACCAACAGCTTCAGAATACCGCGAACCAGTACCAGCAAGGCGTGAACACACAGCTCCAGAACGCGCAGCAGCAAGTCAACAACGGCTTCCAGCAGACCCAGCAGGCCGTGACATCACAGATGCCGCCGAACCAGCAATACCCGCAGCCGATGCCACCAGCGCAGCAGGCCCCTGCGTCTCCGACCACGTGGAACCCATTTGCAACGAGCGCCACATCACTGCCACCGGCCCGCGCGACACCTCCTCCGTCGCTTCCCAAGTACTGATGACACGGATTCGCGGCCATCCATGGCCCGCGAATCCGTGCCCGGCCTCCGCCGGGAAGTGAGCGAAGGGCATTGATGCCCGTAGCGAACGTCCGGCGATGCGGCGCGGACAACCCCGAAGCCACGACGGGGGCTAGCGTCACATGCCCCCCGGGCCGTTCGACCAGCGCCGGTGTAAGATGCCACCGGAGGCCTGTAAGCATGTTTGATTGGCTCGGAGGTGTCGCGCCAGGAACGCGGCCGGCGATTACAGCGGCGACGCGGCGGGTCGTGCGAGCCGTTGAAAAACTCGAGTCCGAGATGCAAGGCCTCGACGACGCGGCCCTTCGCAGGCTCGGTCGATCACTCTCCTACCGTGCCAAGGCCGGCGAGCCCGTCGATACACTCATGGCCGAGAGCTTCGCCGCGACCCGCGAAGCTGGCCGGCGCCGGCTTGGCATGCGGCACTACGACGTGCAAGTGCTCGCCGGTGCGGCGCTTGTCAAAGGTGCAATCGTCGAGATGCAGACCGGCGAAGGGAAGACCCTCGTCGCTACGCTCCCACTCGTGCTCTATGCACTTGCTGGCAAAGGTGCCCACCTCGCGACCGTCAACGACTACCTCGCACGTCGTGACGCCGAGTGGATGATGCCGATCTATGAAGCCCTCGGCCTGAAGGTCGGCATTGTCGAGTCGCAGATGGATTTCGATCAGCGGCGCACCGCGTACGCTGCCGACGTGACCTATGGCACGGCCAAGGAGTTTGGCTTTGACTTCCTCAAGGACCGGCTCATGAACCGGGAACTCACCGAAGGACGAGGTGATTTGGCTGCCATGCTTACCGGCAAAGCCGCCGGCGAATCCACAAGGCTGCTCCAGCGGCCATACTGGTTTGCGCTTGTCGACGAGGCTGATAACGTCCTTATTGACGAGGCCCGGACACCTCTGATCATCGCCTCGCCACCTGGCGATGCCCAAGTCGCCGAGCAGGCACTCTTTCGGTTCGCAGCGGACGTGGCCGCCGAACTCGAGCCTGGTGAAGACTTTGAAGAGGACATCCGAAAGCACACCTGTGAACTGCTCGGCCGAGGCCGTGGCCGGGTGCGAGCCTTCAACCGGCCTGCGGAAGTTGGCTCCACGAGCCTGCTTGCGATCTATGACGCGGTTGAGCGAGCCTGCAAGGCACGGCGGTTTTATATTCGCGACCGACAGTATGTCGTTCGTGACGGCGAGATCGTGATCATCGATGAGTTCACCGGCCGCGCTGCCGAAGGCCGCACCTGGAAGGACGGAATCCACCAAGCGGTCGAAGCCAAGGAGGGTGTCAAAGTCTCGGTGCCGTCAGGCCATGCGGCGAGGATCACCATCCAGGATCTCTTCGCACGCTGGCCCCATCTGGCGGGCATGACTGGCACGATCGCCACCAGCCGTCGGGAAATTGCCCGCACCTATGAGGTGGCGGTCGATGTCGTGCCGACCAACAAGCCAGCGATTCGACGCCGTCTTCCGGCGGTCGTGACCGCCGACGCAAGTGAAAAGTTCACACGCATCGTGGACGAGATACGCGAACTTCACGTCGTCGGTCGCCCTGTCCTCATCGGCACGCGATCGATTGACAAGTCGGAAGAGCTCTCACGGCTCCTCACGGCCGCGGACATGCCACATACCGTGCTCAACGCCAGGCACATCGCGGAGGAAGCCACGATCGTGGCCCGGGCCGGCGAACGAGGTCAAATCACGGTTTCTACGAACATGGCCGGTCGCGGCACCGACATTAAGCTTGGTGACGGGGTGGCCGAGCTTGGTGGACTGCACGTCATCTGCACGGAGCTCCACGACTCCGCTCGAATCGACCGTCAACTCGTGGGCCGCTGCGGCCGACAAGGCGATCCCGGCACGTGGCGACAGTATGTGTCCCTCGATGACGAGATCCTCACCACCGCCTACGGCTCCAAACGGGCCGCGCGAATCGCATCGAGACTTAAGCGACGGCTTCGTGGCAGTCCAGAGCGGCTTCTGGCGACCTTCAAGTCGGCGCAGCGAAGTGTCGAGGCCCGTCACCGCCGCCAGCGACGGGTTCTCGAATACATCGAGCGTCAGCGGGCTGAATCCCACATCCAGATGAGCCATGACCCATACCTCGATGCCGCAAGCTAGCTTTACGGTTGCAAGGGCATCCATGCCCCTTGCAACCTTCGCGGCCCTCCGGCCGCCGGTCGCACCTCTATCTTTACGACCGGCGGGCCATCCATGGCCCCGGCGGTCTTGCCGCCCCTCCGGCCGCCGGTCGCACCTCCGGGCTCCCGTGCTCGTGGCCGCTGCGACATAGGACGCCCGAGCAACCGGGGCGCTGTCGAGCGAGTACGAGTCACTTCGCTCGCCTTTCCGTGGGGGGATCCCGCGAGGGGTTGCCCGTGCCGTGGAGCCGGCGTTGGAGGCCGAGCGAAGCCAGGATGGCGAAGCGAGGGCTACATCGAGCGACCGGAGGGCAGGAGGCCCGAAGGAAGCGTCCGGCGATGCGGGACTGGCAACCCCGAGCTGCGGTGGGCGCTCACTCGGCATGTCGCGCAGCCCCCCTGTTTTGACATTGACGCTGACCGGGGGGTTTGTGAGTCTCCGCCACTGGAGATACCCCATGCGACGCATCCTCTCGGCTTCGTTCGCCACTTTCGTTTTTGTGTCGGTATGCGCATCGAGCTACGGCCAGGATGCGCCGCCCGAATCCGTGCGGGCTGAGACACCGCCGCTGAGTAGCGTCGCCCCACCGACCGAGCCTTCTGGGCCTGCCGCCGCACCAGATGGAACGACCTCCGTCGTTGTCTCACCGCCTGATACTCAACAACCGCCGCCACCTCCTCCCACGCCACCCACCAGCCAACAGTCACCACCGCCGGCACAAGACCCCGCGGCCCAAGCACCCCCTCCAGCGCCAGCGGCACCAGCCGCCGAGCCGATACCGCCCGCTGCGCCAACCTCCGCACCACCATCGGATGCACGCCCACCTGCCCCGACAAGCGAGTCGGCCGCCGCGCTCACGCGACTCCTCGAACCTTTCAAGGGTCGCTTGGCAGGAGTCAGCGGATCGCTCGACCCTCAGCTCTATGCGCGACCCATGCCCCTGCTCGAGCCACTCGCCCGCAGCGGTGATCGCTCACGCAGGCTCTGGATTGTCCAGGCGTATTGGAAAGTCTCTGCCGGCTACGCCATGATCTGTGCCTCGGCCGAGGCGCTCGAGCGGCTCGAACTTGTCGCGCCCGGCACCGACCCATACGATCGCGCGACGCTCGATGTAGCCACCGCGGCGGCACGGGCCGATCTGGCCGATTCCCGCGCCCGGTTGGTCGTTGCCCAACAAGAGCTTGTCGATCTCGCCCGGCTCCCCATGGGTGAGCCGCTGCCATGGCCGATCGATCGGCCCCTCACGGATCCCTACCAAACTCACTTCGAGGCCATCTTCGCAAACCGTATCGCGACCGGCCGCGTGCGGGCCATCGTGCGGAGCCTTCCGGCGCGTCACGAGGCACTTGCTAGCCGTGCGGCCGCGGTCGCTGCTGCTTCCAAAGCCGTGGAGATGGCCGAAGCTGATCACGCCCAGGGCGAGCGGCCGATCGAAGCCGTCGTCGTGGCCCACTCCGCACTCGTGGCCCAGCAGCACGCGTTTATCGAGACCGTGCGAACCTACAACGTCGAGATCGCCGAGTATGCGATGGCTGTCGCCGACCTTGCCGTGCCCGACGAACAGTTTGTCTCCATGCTCATCGCGGCACCCGTTCCATGGCGGCCCCAGCCCGTTGAACCGGTCTCGGCGACAATTCTGCCGGTGGCCCCACCGGGAAACCCGCCGCAGGCAGTCGTGTTTCCACCTCCCCTGGCACCCACGGCCACCATCCTGCCAGGTGAGTAGGCAGCGCAAGGCCACGTCGGTGCTACCATCGTGGGCATGACCGTCGCTGACTCCGCGCCTGCGTGCCCGTCGCCGCCCACTGCCGTCGCACCCCTGCGAATTGGGTCTGTCGTTGTTGATCCTCCGGTGCTTCAGGCGCCCATGGCCGGTTACACAAACTTCGCTTACCGTCAGGTGGTCCGCGAGTTTGGCGGCGCAGGCCTTCTGGCCACGGAGATGATCGCGGCCCGAAGCGCCCTCTGGCTCGAAACCGCGAAGGGGGAACACCCCGACCGCCTCTGGGGTATTCGCGAGGAACCTCGACCACTCGCGGTGCAGATGTGGGACAACGACCCCGACAATCTTGCGGCGGTTGGACGGAGGCTCGCCCATGACTTCCGCGTGAGCGTCGTCGATCTGAACTTTGGCTGCCCCGTGCGGCAGGTCACCGAGAAGGCACACAGCGGCTCCTGGCTCCTTCGCGATCCGGAGCGAGTCGGCACCATCGTGCGACGTGTCGTCGAGGCCTGCGGCGATGTTCCCGTCTCGGCCAAGATCCGCCTCGGGTGCTCCGAAAACTGCCACACCGCGATTGAAGTGGCGCAGCGAATCGAAGAGGCAGGCGCGGCATGCCTCACCATTCATGGTCGCGTTGCCGCACAGTTCTTCCAGGGCGAGGCCAACTGGGATGCCATCGCCGAGGTCAAGCGGAGCGTGTCACGGATGCCGATCGTAGGCAATGGCGACATCGACTCAGCCGAGACGGCCGTGCGCCGCCTCCATGAAAGCGGCGTGGACGGCGTCATGATTGCCCGCGAGGCGCTCGCGAAGCCGTGGATCTTCGCCCAAGTAGCAGCCCTGCTCCGTGGCGAGCCCCCGCCGTCCGATCCAACCCTCGCCGAGCAGCGAGAGATCGTGCTCCATCATTACGACCTCGTCTGCCAGCGGTTTGGTGTCGCCCGCGGCACGCTCCTCATGCGGAAGTTTGCCTGCGCCTACGCGCAGGGCCTGCCCGGGGCACGCGATTTTCGCGGCCGCGTTTCACGGGTTGTTGCCCGCGAGGAATTTCTCGACGTCGTTCGTGATCACTTCCCCCGCGACCCGTAACTCGATATCACGCCAGGCCGGGCCAGCGAGCCTGGACATCACCGCCGGCGTAGAGCGCGCCGTCGCCGAGCGACTCCTGGATGCGGAGAAGCTGGTTGTACTTCGCGACACGGTCGCTGCGGGACGCACTGCCCGTCTTAATCTGCCCGGTCGAGAGCCCCACGGCCAGATCGGCGATCGTGGCGTCTTCCGACTCGCCGCTGCGGTGGCTCGCGATCGAGGTATAGCCTGAGCGGTGAGCCAGTTGCACCGCCGCGATCGTCTCGGTGAGGGTGCCGATCTGATTCACCTTCACGAGAATTGAATTGGCCACGCCCTCGGCAATGCCCCGAGAGAGTCGTTCCGAGTTGGTCACGAAGAGATCGTCACCCACGAGCTGAATGCGGTCACCGAGCCGCTCGCTCATGAGCTTCCATCCCGCCCAGTCGTCCTCGGAGCAGCCGTCTTCGATGGACACAATCGGATACTTGCCGGCGAGATCGGCCCAAAACGCCACCATCGCGGCTGGATCGAGCTTTTTTCCTTCCATCGAGTAGGTATTGCTCTTGGCGTCGAAGAGCTCCGTGGCGGCGACGTCGAGCGCGATGGCGATCTCTTTGCCGGCCTTGTACCCGGCGTTCCCGATCGCCGCGAGAATCACTTCGAGGGCCTCGGCGGAGCTCGATATGTGCGGAGCGAAGCCTCCCTCGTCGCCCACGCTCGTGGCGAGCCCCTTGTCCTTGAGCACCTTCTTGAGCGCGTGGAATGTCTCCACCCCAGCCCGGAGGGCGGTGTCGAAAGTATCGAAGCCCAACGGCATGATCATGAATTCCTGCACGTCGAGCGGATTGTCGGCGTGGGCACCACCATTGATGATGTTCATCATCGGCGCCGGCAGGAGGCGGGCCGTCGCACCGCCGAGGTAGCGATAGAGCGGCAGACCGCAATGTTCGGCGGCGGCATGGGCCACGGCGAGCGACACGCCCAGGATCGCATTCGCCCCAAGCTCCTTCTTGTTAGGCGTGCCATCGAGTTCGAGCATGACTTCATCGATGGTCGTCTGATCCAAGGCGTCGCAGCCCTCGAGCTCCTCCGCGATCCGGGTGTTGACGTTCTCGACCGCTGCCATCACACCCTTGCCGAGGTAGACGCCCGTGTCGCCGTCTCGCTTCTCCCATGCCTCGTGGGCGCCGGTGCTCGCACCTGACGGCACGGCGGCCCGACCGAAGGCGCCGTCGGCGAGCGTCACATCGACTTCCACCGTGGGATTGCCGCGGCTATCGAGAATCTGACGGGCATGGATGTCGACGATCGTGGACATGGAACCTCCGGAGGGGCAAAGACAAAGTCGAATGCGGAAAGCCGAGGCCACCGACGTCGATGATTGTGACGGTGCGGTGGGCGTATGCAAGTGGTTTCCAGGCGGGGCGTCCCCACGGCAGAAAGAGAGGGTATTCTGCAGGCTTGCTCCCGCTTGGAGTTGGCGACTGCCGGCTCGCGTGCTCCACCTCGGATTTCTCTTGCATGTTTACTGGTCTCGTCGAAGCCCTCGGAACGGTCGCCGTGGTCTTGGCCGAACCCCCCGGCGTGCGACTGATCCTCGAGGGAGGCATCATCGCGACTGATGGCCCGCGGCTGGGAGACAGCATCTGCGTGAACGGCTGCTGTCTGTCGATCGTGCGGGTCGATGGTGGGCTGCTCGAGTTTCAGCTCGGCCCCGAGACGCTCGCCCGCACGACCTTCGGTCGGCTCACGGCGGGCAGCCGCACCAACCTCGAGCGATCCCTGCGGCTCAGTGACCGGCTCGGTGGCCACCTCGTCACCGGCCATGTCGATGGCGTCGGCCGGCTCGAATCCCGTCGTGACGAAGGCGACTGGACCACCTGTCGCTTTTCGGCGGCTCGCCCCCTGCTCGCCCAGATCGCCTCGAAGGGATCGATTGCCATCGAGGGTGTGAGCCTCACGGTGGTGGACGTGGACGATGACACGTTCAGCGTAGCGCTCATACCTCTCACGCTGGCCGCCACGACCCTCGGCTCGCTCGCTGAGGGTGATCCTGTGAACCTCGAGACCGATCTTGTTTTCAAGTACGTCGCACGATGGCTGACGGCCCGAGGCGACGAAACACCATGACAGACCACGACATCCACACGCTCGATCCGTCGGCTCCTGACGGTTCGCAGCCGCGGCAAACCACGGCCTACCTCAAGAAGCTCTTTGCCGAGGTGGGCTTCACGATCGATACACGCCGCGGCCAGAACTTCCTGGTCGATCTGAATCTGCTCGGCGTGCTCGAGCGTTCGGCAGCGATCGAACCGGATGACGTCGTACTCGAAGTGGGCACCGGAACCGGGGCGCTCACGGAGCGGCTGGCCGCGTCAGCCGCGCAGGTCGTGACCGCCGAGATTGATCCGCGACTCGCCCAGCTTGCTCGTGAGCGGCTCGTGGATCGCGACAATGTGAGGATCGTCGAGGGAGACGTCCTCGCGTCCAAACACCGGTTTGCCCCGGCGATACTCGACGCGATTGAGGAGGCCCGACGCGAGTCGCCATCCGGCCGGTTCCTCCTCGTGGCAAATCTTCCCTACTGTGTCGCCACGCCGGTGATCTCGAACCTGCTCGCGATGCCCAGGCCATTCGACACGGCCGTCGTCACGGTGCAGCGAGAAATGGCCGAGCGGATGGTCGCGCCGGCCGGAACCCCAGGATACAACGCGCTCTCGGTCTGGGTTGGGGCGCAGTGCCGCGGCGAGATTGTTCGGGTTCTTCCGCCGAGTGTGTTTTGGCCACGGCCAAAGGTCGACTCGGCCATCATCCGGCTGGACGTGGAGCCGGCTCGTCGAAAAGCCATCCCCGACCTCGGCCGCTTTCACGCATTCGTGAGGGATGTCTTCTGCCACCGCCGGAAGCTCCTCCGCGGCGTGCTCCTCCGCATGGCGGGGGGCAAGGCGAGCGACGGTGCCCGGGAGCGGGTCGCGTCGGCACTTGCCGCCCTGGACCTTGGCCCGGATACCAGGGCCGAGGATATCCCGCCCGACCGCTTTATCGCCCTCGAACAGGTGTTTTTCGCGAAGGGCTAACGCGACCCATGCGTCACCCCACGGTGGGCCGCTGCGGGCACCGCCGATGCCCCCCAACGTGCGAAATGAACGGCGTTCCGGATTTTTCGGTTGTCCCGGGCGGGGGGGTAAACTGTGGCCCCCCGGGAGGTTCTCTGCCGAATCACCCGGATGGACCGCGGCACCGCGGAGCGGCAGTGAGGGCGGAGACTGTTTCAGCGTGATCCCGAATCCCACCACAGAATCCTCGTTCGCTCCCACGATCGTCGATCTTCTCCGGCAGCGGGCGGCCTATCGTCCACACGACCGCGCGTTCACGTTCCTCGTCGATGGCGAGCACGAGGAACTCAACATCACCTACGCCGAACTCGACCGCCGGGCACGAGCGGTTGGGGCGTGGCTGCTGGACCGGGGGATGACGGGCAAGCGGGCCCTCCTGCTCTATCCCTCGGGCCTCGACTTCATCGCCGCCTTCATGGGTTGTCTCTACGGCGGCGCGATCGCGGTCCCCGCGTACCCTCCCCGCAAGAACCGCTCGGTGGAACGCATCGAGGCGATCGCCGCCGATGCCGATGCGTCGGTGGCGCTGACGACCCGCGATGTCGTCGATCGTCTCGAGAATCTCGGCGCCACGGCCCCGAGCCTCGAGCACATCACATGGCAAGTGGATGCCGAGCTCGAGATGACGTGGGCCGCACGCTGGGAACGGCCCGACATCGACGGCGACACGCTCGCGTTTCTTCAATACACGAGCGGCTCGACGGGCACGCCCAAGGGGGTGATGCTCTCGCACGAGAATCTGCTCCACAACTCGCTGCGGATCATGCAGGCCTTCGAGATCACCCGCAGCCAGTCGGGCGTCTTCTGGCTGCCGAGCTTCCACGACATGGGGCTCATTGGCGGAATCCTCGTGCCGCTCTACGGCGGCAAGTTTAATGTTCTCATGTCACCAGTGGCCTTCCTGCAGAAGCCGCTCCGGTGGCTCCAGGCCATCTCACAATCCCGCGCCACGATCAGCGGTGGCCCCAACTTTGCCTACGAGCTGTGTGTCCGCAAAACGACACCCGAACAACGGGCATCCCTCGACCTCTCGAGTTGGTCGCTGGCCTTCAACGGCGCAGAGCCCGTTCGCGCCGAAACGATCGATGCGTTCTGCGATGCCTTCGCCGTGAGCGGTTTCCGTCGCGAGGCCTTCTACCCGTGCTACGGGCTCGCCGAGAGCACGCTCATGGTGACCGGTGGGATGAAGTTCGAGCCGCCAGTGATTCGGTCCTTTGATGCGATCTCGATCGAGACCGGCACGGTGGCCATTGCCCGTGACGAAGCCTCGGCGCCCCGTCGGCTCGTCGGCAGTGGCCGCGAGCTCGATGGCCAAGACGTACTCATCGTGGATCCCAACACGCACGAGCCGCTTCCGCCTGGCAGGGTCGGCGAGATTTGGGTGAGCGGGCCGAGCGTGGCCCAAGGCTATTGGAACCGCCCGGAGGAAACCCAAGCGACGTTCGGCGCAATGCTCGCCCAGCCCGACCCGACGGCCCCAGCCCAGGTGGTGGCGCGCTGGCGTCCGAATCCAGGCCCGTATATGCGGACAGGCGATCTCGGCTTCTTCGACAACGGCGAACTGTTCGTCACCGGCCGACTCAAAGACCTCATTATCATCCGCGGTCGCAACCACTATCCGCAGGACATTGAGTTTTCCGTTGAAGAAGCAACGCCGCTTGTGCGGGCAGGATCGCTCGCGGCATTTGCTGTGGATCACGATGGTCGTGAGCGGGTCGTGATCGTGGCGGAGCTCGAACGTGGCCGCCGCGACCGGGCCGAGATCCTCGTCGCGATGGAAGCCATACGAAGCAGGCTCGCCCGCGAACACGAAGTGGCCATCGAGGCGATCGTGTTCATCCGCCCCAATAGCATCCCAAAAACATCCAGCGGCAAGATCCAGCGGCATGCCTGCCGCCGGCATTTTCTCGAGGGCGCGCTCGATGTCGTCGAACAGCATGTGGCATGGCTCGCGCAGGCGCCACCGGAACCAGCGACGCCAACCGCCGCCATGCCCAGGCTCGCTCGCCAACGACCCCTTGGGGATGCGGGCCATGCCCACCGCCCTGACCGGGAGCTGCCCCAGGAGATCGTGCAGACGGTCTTTGAACACGTCCGTCGAATCGCGAAGGAACGCGCAAGCAATCTCACGCTCGACACCAATATCGTCGAGCTCGGCCTCGATTCGCTCGAGCGCATGGAAATTGTTGCGAGCCTCGAGGAGGCTTTCGGCGCCCGCTTTCCGGAGCAGGTCCTGCCGCTCATCGAGACCTGCCGCGAGGTGACCGAGGCGATCATTGACCACATGCCAGCGGAGAGCCGCGCGAAGGTGCAGGCCTCGCGATCCTCGGGGGAGATTCCCGCGGATTCCTGGCGGATCGAAGAGTTCCCCGAGGTGCGGGCGCTTGAGCAGAACTTTGCCATGGTCCGCCAGGCCGGCCTCGAGAACCCCTATTTCAGCGTTCACGAAGGCCTCACGAACGATCGCACGATGATCGGCGGGCGGGAGCTCGTCAGTTGGGCTTCGTACAACTACCTGGGCATGTCAGGCGATCCCGCGGTCACGGCAGCGGCCAAGGCTGCCATTGATCGTTTTGGCACGAGCGTCTCGGCAAGTCGCCTCGTGTCGGGTGAGAGGACGATCCATGGCGAGCTCGAGCGAGCAATCGCCAACCTCGTTGGCGCCGACGATGCCGTCACTTTCGTTGGTGGCCACGCCACCAATGAGACCGTGATTGGCCACGTGGTAGGCCCCGGTGACCTCGTCCTCCACGACGCCCTTGCCCACAACAGCCTCCTCCAGGGAGCCATCCTCTCGGGCGCCCGTCGTCGTCCCTTTCCCCACAATGACGTGGCTGCTGCGGAGGCGATCCTTGCCCAAGTGCGAGTCCAGTACCGCCGAGTGCTCATCGTCATCGAGGGCATCTACAGCATGGACGGCGACTACGCCGACCTGCCGAAGTTCGTCGGCATGGCGAAACAAAACAAGGCGCTCCTTATGGTGGACGAGGCCCATTCAATTGGTGTCATGGGGCCGAAGGGCCACGGCATCGGCGAACACTTCGGCGTTGCCGCGAAGGATGTCGATCTCTGGATGGGCACGCTCTCCAAAGCTTTCGGAAGCTGCGGCGGTTACATCGCAGGTTCGTCGACACTCATCCGCTGGCTCAAGTACACGGTGCCGGGTTTTGTCTATTCGGTCGGCCTCCCGCCGGCGGCCGCTGGGGCGGCGCTCGGAGCCATCGAACTCTTGCGCAAGGAGCCGGAGCGGGTCGCCAAACTCCGTGACAACGCACGGCTGTTTCTGCAACTTGCCAAAGAGGCCGGCCTCGACACGGGGTCATCAGGCGCCACGGCGATCGTGCCGGTGATCCTGGGTAATTCGATCCACTCGCTGCGGCTTTCCAGAGCTTTGTTTGCCCGCGGGATCAACGTCCAACCCATTCTCTATCCGGCGGTCGAAGAGAAGGCGGCAAGGCTCCGCTTCTTCATCACGTCGCGGCACTCGCACGACCAGATTCGACAGACGATTGCCGCGCTCCAGGAAGAGCTCTCGAGGATCGACCCGGGTTACGCCCGCCGTGCAGGCTGAGGCCTGGGCCAAACGCCACGGGGGCGGCTATAACCCGTCTCCATGGCCGCTACGGAAACAACAGCGCATCGACTCGTGCTGCCGGCCGATGCCAACCACTATGGAACCCTCTACGCGGGGAGTCTCCTTCGGTATGCCCTCGAGAGCGGGTATGCCACCGCCTGCCGGGCTGCCGGCAAGGCTGGTAACCTCATGCTTCGCCGCGTCCTCTCGCTCGAATGCCGCCGAAGCGTCCCCGTGGGATCGCTCGTGGAGATCCGCGGCGCCATCCTGCAAGTGAAACGGGGCTACCTGGTGGCTGGCGTCGTCGGCATGCCACTCGAGGATCACACCCTGCCATGGATGGACGGCTTGCTCGGCTTCGCCCAGGTCGACGCGTCGGGCCTCCCCGCTCTCCTCCCGCGACCGATCGAGGCCGTAGCTCAGGCCGAGCCGCTCTGGCAGCCGCTCGTCGCACGGCTCGAGAAACTCGCTCACATCAAGGGTGCCACCGCCGAGTGGATCAATGCCGGATTTGGCGTGTGACACACCGCTCCAGCACCCTCCGGCTCAGTACCGCACCTCGAGACCAAAGTCGATGCCGTTTGTGAAGACGTAGTCTTGGATCGTCGATGCGGGCGGTGCAATCCGCGTATACGGCACCTGCACGTTGTTATCCACCACCGTGATGGGGTTGTTTGGCCCCGGGGGTTGCGTCGGGTCGAACGCCGGATTCGGCACCGTCCGAACGATCGTATCGTTCTGGGTGACATAGGAGGTATTCGAGGAAGCCCTTGCGATCTGCCCCATCCACATGCCGGTGTAGCCGGCGCGAAGCAGGACAGCCTGACTGACGCGAAACTCCGTGCCGAGCCGCCACTCACCGATTGGCGTGAAGGTGAACTGGTGCTCGGTGATGTTCGTGCCATTCTTCTGGCCGAGTCCGAAGACTTGGACATAGAGCGGGGAACCCACCACGTTGGTCTGTGCCGTCGAATCTGCGGTGAACACATCGGCGGTGGTGAACGTGCTGCGGAAATAGTCGGCTGACAGCGAGGCGGGGAAGTTCGAGCCACGGTAGATCATGTTCTGCCAGTTGAATCCACCGGTGAACTTGAAGTCGGAGAGGAACGTCCACCGGCCCTTCGTCGATTCAAAGTGGAGGCTGAACTCCGGCCCAGCGATGTTGTTCGACGAATATGTCTCCCAATCACCGCTCTGGAGCTGTGAGCCACCGGTCAGGCCAATGAGGCTGTTTCCGTCGGCGGTGTTGGTCAGGACCGTGCCTCCCGGCGTTGGGGTGATGGCGGTGCCGGAGCCCGTGGTTCCAGAAGTATTGTCGAAGCTGAACTGGTAGCTCTGATAGCTCAGCGAGTATCGGTCCGCGAGTTGGACGAACCGCGGTCCGAGTCCAAACCGAACCGTCGAGCCAGAGCCCCGTCGACCGAGGTCTCGGCGAAGAATGAACGCCGCGCCACCGCTCTGAATTCGGGTCTCGTTTGCCTGTCGGAAATGCTGCGAGACCACGTGATCCGGTGGCGGACTCGTGCTTTCGATCGTCGTCACGACGATGGGCAGGGCTACGCCGCCAAAGGAAGCATCCGCCGTTGACGTTTCCTGCGAGAACTCCTGCTCAGGCGTGTTGATCGCGTATTCATTGATGGTCGTGAACTCCTGGCCCTGGGGCCCCGAATCCCAGTACGAAAAGAGCATGCCACGATCGTCATAGATCCAGCCGCCTTCGTAGCGGTTGCCCCACGACATCTTCGTCCGCATCCAGCTCGTATCGAGGCTGAGATTGAACTGATCGGTGCCGTACACAACGACGCCGGCAAATCCGCCGTTCGCCGTATTGAGTTGCTCGGTCACATTCGGATTGAGGGGCTCGACCGGGAAAAAATCGGTGTTGCCCACCGGCACGACTCTCGGCACCGTGATGCCGAGGTAGAGCCTGTCGTAGTTGAAGAAAATCCCCTCACTCCCCTCCTTGTACATGGAGTAGCTGTTGAGATCCGGGGGCGCGAAGAGTTGGAAGTCGTAGAAGTCCTGGTCGGGCAGGAGCGGCATCCAACTCTGTGCCTTTGCCGATGTCAATCCGAGTGTTACGGCGAAGGTCGCCGCCAGGATTGCCGTGAGGAACCGCTTTGACGCTGATGTCGTAGCCATCACTATTTGCCCTGTGGTTCAGGAGCCAACCTTTCCGCCTGTGCGGAATGCTCCTCTCCTATCGGTCGCGCCGGTCGATTGGGTTGACGAAACTTGGTAGACCCTGCGGATTTCTCCGATTGCACGGCCACTGGCATGTGGCCGGCGGGCCGGTCTCGGGTATTCTGCAGGGAAGGGCCATACCCGGCCCCTTCTTTTTGGAGGCCTCAGTGATGCCCCGTCTGTGCCGCCCGTCCCCGCTGCTTGCCCTGTTTGCCACCCTCGCCCTTTCCTCCATCGTGATAGGGCATAGACAGCGTCAGCTCGCGGCTGCCGAACCGAACCTCGAAGCCAAGACCGAATTCCTCCGGCTCACGAAAGACGACTCGAGCGACCTCGTCTCGCTCGACACGTCGATTGTGGAGTACGTGGAGCCACCCGAGGGTGCCCGTGCCGGTCGAAAGCCGGTTTCCGTGGACCTTGTCGCCGCCGTCCACCTCGGAAGTGACGGCTATTACACGGCACTCAACGAACGCTTCAAAGACTACGACGTGGTCCTCTACGAGCTCGTCGCCCCGCCAAACGCCCGGGTGCCAAAGCCAGGCCAGGCCCCCTCCGGCGCGCTCGGGGCTGCCCAGCAAGGTCTCACCAAGATGCTGGGCCTCGAGTTTCAATTGGAGGCCATCGACTACACCGCAGAAAACTTCGTCCACGCCGACCTTTCCCCGAAGGAGTTTGAAGCTGCCATGAAAAAGCGGGGGGAGAGCTGGTGGACGATGTTCACAAAGCTCATGCGTGAGAGTATGGCCCGGGCCGAACGGGGCGACACAGGGCCAGCGGGCGAGCTTGGGGTCGGCGACGTCTTCGGCATGCTCTTCGGATCGCAGGCCAACAGGCAGCTTCGGCTTCGGCGGCTCATGGCGGAGCAGTTTACCGACATGGACGCTCTCACGGCTGCCTTTGGAGGCGACGAGGGCTCGACCCTGATCACCGATCGCAACACCGCGGCGCTTGATGTCCTCAGGCGGCAAATCGCCAAGGGCCACAGGAAGATCGCCATTTTCTATGGCGCCGCCCACATGGACGACTTCGACGAGAAGCTGCGAGAAGACTTCGGGCTTCAGCCGGGAGAGACCGTTTGGCTCGAAGCCTGGGACCTGAAAGAACCGCCTTCACCCCGTGTGGACGAGCCCGCGTCGAGGTAACGCCCCCACCGCACATGGGGCCGTGGGAGTTCAACGGGCTGTGAGAATTCGGCGGCAAGCCTCGACGACCAGGCCACTGCGATGCCCCTGGTTTCGGCCAAAACGTTGTCGTATCCCATCGCCTCGACTCGCTCGCCAACAGGATCGAACTCGACGTCGCCACGAAACCCAGCCGCGACGAGATCGCCGAGCACCTCCTCGAGTGGAAGCGATCCCAGCCCCGGCGGAAGTCGGTCGCCCCCGGCTGTCGGCGGACCGACGCGATCAGCCACCTGGGTAATCGCCGTGATGTCTGCCAACCGTGGCAGCAACGGACGCACATGGGGGTCGTCTGCCCAGTGCCAGAGATCAAGACTGAGCCTCACGACCGCGTCATCAAATCGTTCCACGAAATCGATGGCCTCGACGAGTCGCGTGAGGAAACTCCCGTCTGCCGCTGCTGAGGCGTGCATCGGCTTGATCGCCAGCACAACACCCGCCCGAGCCGCCCGGGGCACGAGTGTCTCGAGAGCCTGCCTAAGGAGCCTCGAGGCGTGGGATCGGGTATGTCCGCCGCGACAGCCGCTGTGCAGCACGACCACGTCTGCTGAAAGACCACAAGCCATGTCGATCGCATCGCAGGCATCGTCGAGGCATTCATCAAACGAACGACCATCGCCTCCGGTGAAACCACCGGCCCACTGGACACTCGAGACCCGAATGCCCGCCGAGGTAATGAGGGCCGCGGCCGCCGAAATGCCGACATCCGTTACCTTGGGCCGCCACGCAGCGATGGCGTCGAACCCATGGGTGGCCACGCGGGCAATCTCATCATCGAGGTCCCACCGCTGGGTCGTCATCTGACTGATCGAAACGTCGAACATGCTTGCATCAACTCCAAAGGGGTCTGCACCGGAAAATCCGCGGCGCGTCATCACCCGCCTCGAAGGCGAAGAGTATGGGATCGCCCCTCACGGCCTGTCTAGAGAAGCGACACCCTGCTCGTGGAGAGGCCGTGCGGGCAGCTTCACGAGGACAGGCAGGCATGACAGCACGTCGCCCAACTCGCCCTTGACAAATCCGTCACGGCGTCTTCCGCGGCCACTGAACACATGACCGTCCAAAGCCATCACCCACGGGCAGGGCAGTCCTTGTCATACTGGAGCTGGAAAAAACCCATGCCTCGAGTTCGTCCCCTCATCATCGTCGCGAAGGACCGTCAGGTCGTGATTCCCGCGACAGCCTTCGAGTGGCAGTTTGCGCGGTCGGCCGGCCCCGGGGGCCAGCATGTGAACCGCACGAGCAGCAAGGCCATCTTGCGGTTTGATGCCACGGGCTGCCCGCACCTCCCTACCGACATACGTCGCCGGCTTCTGACGAGCGTTCGGGCACGTCTCACAGGCGACGGGGCCCTTGTCCTCATGAGCCAGCGGCACCGCGAGCAGGGCCGCAATGTTGCCGATTGCCTCGAAAAACTCTCTCGCCTCATCGAAAAGGCGATGGTGCCGCCCGAGCCTCGTCGACCGACTCGCATACCCCGTGCGGCCCGGGCCGCACGGCTCGAATCGAAGAAGCGGCGGGCGTCTACCAAGCGGCTGCGCCGCGTTTTCGAGGAATGACCGAAAGCAGCACGGGCCGCTGATATAATCGTGCGATCGAGCCACAAAACTCCGGTTGCCCATCCGTTGGTGAAGGATATTCCATGCCGAGCCCTCGCGATATCAACACGCTGCTGAAGTCCTGGGAATTCCGCCCGGGTGAAATCACCGCCCGGCTCATCAAGGCCCGCAGCGGCCGTGAGGTGCTTCAGATGCGGATCGACATGGGCGTCGTGCAGATGGATACCGAGCTTCGCCCAGACGGTCAGCGGCCCGGCGGAGCCGAGACCTACTACGACTATCTCGTCGGCGAAGCGGTTCGAATCGGGGATACGTTTCGTCTCAACCAGGAGCAGTGTGCGGAATCCGACCGTGAGTTCGTGCAGTACTACCAGCGCCGGCTCTGCTGGCTGGCACTTCGTGAGTACCGCCGCGCGGCCCACGATGCAGACCATAGCCTCGCCTTCATGGACTTTGTGAATCGGCACTCGCCTGATGAAGAGTGGACGCTTTCGCACGAGCAGTACCGTCCGTTCGTACTCTTCCATCGGGTGCAGGCAAGCGCTTTGGCAGCCCTCGAAGAAACGGGGCCGGAGGCAGCGATCAGCGAAATCAATTCTGGCCTGGCACGATTCCGTGACCTCTTTGCTCGCTACGACGCTTCGGATCAGTATGCCGATGACGAGCTCGTGCGTCGGCTCGAGCAGATGCGGGAAAGTGTTCGGGATCGCTACGAGGTCGGGCGAACCCTCGACGAGCAACTCGCTGAGGCAGTTCGAGCGGAAGACTACGAACTGGCGGCCCGCATTCGCGACCAGCTCCGTGGGCAAGCCCGTGCCACCCGAGGGGCCAGCAAGGCCGGCAGCGGGACAGGCCGACGAGCAAGCAGGCCTCCCGACGACGACAGGGCATCGGGGAAGAGCGTCTGAAACTTTTTCAATGCACCCCTCGCCGCACTGGCTCCACCACCTTCTCCAGACACCTTAAACCGTTTCAACGGCCATGAGGCTGGCGAAGCTGTACGAGTCGGGTAAACCCGTCGCGGACGAAACTTTCTCGATGACGTTTGGCACGCGGCTTGCATCCCTCAGTTCATGACGGCGACAAATTCGTCGTTCCAACCGCCCGGGAGACATGCCATGACCACGATCACCAGCCAATCCGATGCCTTCGTTCCCGTCCGCTATAGCATGCAAGTTGGGAACGTTGAGTGCGTTGTCCGCGCCACCGAGGTATGGCCGATCCCCGAGGTGCTCGATCTCAAGGGCTCGCTGGAACCCGGCATGGAAGCGGCCGATCCGATCCTCGATGACGAGATCCTCGCCGATCTGCTGTCGTCACGGATGATCGCGCCGCCGCGGCCCCGTCGCCGCCGCGAGAAGTCGGTGAGCTCCCGGGCCGTCTTCTTTGCCCCGAGCGCCGGCTGAACGGGCAGCGGTGTTGCGAGGCCGAGGGATTGCCTACATTGTGGGGCCTGAGACATCCCGCTTCGGCCCCCACTCGAGACGCTCCCGATGACCGCCCCTGCCCAACCGAGCCGCTGGCATGCCCTCGCCGACCGCGTTCTCGCCGGCGGAGAAATCAGCCACGACGAAGCGCTCGCGATCCTCGAATCGCCTGACGAAGAGCTGCTGGACGTGCTGGCCGCTGCCTACCGCGTTCGCCACAAGGCCTTCGGCACGACCGTGCAGCTCTTCTTCCTCATGAACGCCAAGAGCGGCCTCTGCCCCGAGGACTGCGGCTACTGTTCGCAGTCCAAGGTCTCCGACGCCGACATTCCCAAATACAACCTCCTCTCGGCGCCCAAGCTCATGGAGGCCGCCAGGCTCGCCTCCGAACAACAGTCGAAGACGTTCTGCATCGTGATCTCGGCCCGCGGGCCGACCGAGCGAGAGATCGACTTCGTCTGCGACATCACGCCTCGCATCAAGGCGGCGTATGGGCTCAACATATGTGCCTGCCTCGGCCTGCTCACGGCCGATCACGCCAAGCGGCTTGCCGCCGCGGGCGTCGACAAAGTGAACCACAACCTCAACACGAGTGAGCGGTATTACGGCGAGGTCTGCTCGACCCATACCTATGCCGACCGCCTGGGAACACTCGCTGCCTGCCGCGAGGCGGGACTGGCTCTGTGCAGTGGCGGCATCATGGGCATGGGGGAGTCGCCACGTGATCTCGTGGAGATGGCGTTTGAGCTTCGGGCGCTTGAGGTCGAGTCGATCCCGCTCAACTTCTTGAACGCCATCGACGGTACACCGCTCGAGGGCGTTGATCGTCTCACCCCCCGCGACTGCCTCCGCGGCCTCGCCATGATGAGGCTCGTGAACCCGACGGCCGAGATTCGCATCGCTGGCGGGCGTGAAATCCACCTCGGCTCACTCCAACCACTCGGTCTCTATGCCGCCAATTCGATGTTCGTAGGCGACTACCTCACCACAAAGGGCCAGCTCCCCGAGGCCGACTACCGCATGATCGAAGACATGGGCTTTACCATCACCCGCGGTGCCGAGGCCGCCGAGCCCGCGCCCGTCATGGTGTGAGCGGTGCTTTGCGTGCAGCAATCAGACCGCCTCAGCCACTGCCCAGGCTCATGAGCAGCTCCGCCATCTCGCCCGCCGCATGCTGTTTTCCCTGTGAGCGGGCGGCCTCGATCCCCTCGCGAAGGGCACGCTGCGCCTCCTCGACAAGCCCACGGGCTGCCAGGAACTGTCCCGCCATCTGGAGCGCGGGAATGTAGGGTGGCGTCTCGCGACCGAGTGCCTCGAGCAGCTCGAGGGCTGGCTCCCACTCGCCAGAGGTTTCGAGCTCGAGCGCCAGGCTATACCGAAGAAAGACGTCCCCCGGATCATCCCGGAGGAGGGCCTCGATCTTCTCACGACGGGTGGGGTTCATGGCATGGCACTCCTGGATCCAGACGGTCCGAGCGAGGACGGCTCGACCCGAGACACCGTGCGGGAAGGTTCGCCGTGAAGGACGATGATCGCTCGCTCCGAGGCAGCGACCACGGCCACGGGAGCCGCAAACGGTTTGATGAGCACTGGCTGAACGACCTGGCGACCGTCACGAAGGGTTGCATCGAGCCGCCAGAGGCCGCTATGGCCGTCGGCGCCCGTGCCGACGGCCCAGAGCATGCCATCGCCTCGGCCGAAATCGATTCCTGCGACATGCCGCATTCCGGAGGGCAGCCTGAGAATCTCGCGACCTCCGGTGTCGTAGAATGCGATCGCGTCGTCGCCATCGGCAGAACGCAAGACGATCACGAGATCACCGTCAGGGCTCGCCGTGACGGCGACAGGCCGCTGGCCATCGGGAATCCCAGGACAGGATCGATCGGAGAGCGGGCCCAATCGTACCCCTGCCACAGCCGCTCGCAGGATTGGTGGGAGCGGCTTCGGAAGCCCTGTCACCACGAGCCATCCCCGCGCGTGGTTCACAGCCATCGACACCTCGTCTCCTGTGCCCTTGGCGACGCCCAGGTCAATTTCCTGAAGCGGCTTGGCCGGATCGGCGATGGCCGATGGCACTGCACGAAAGGTCCGGAGAGTCCAGGCGTCGCCAGACCGACAAACCACAGCCACCACATCCCCCGTAAGGCATTCCACCGCGATCGGCACGGGCACGTCGGCCGACGCCGGGCCAACGACATCCCGCCATTCATCCACCCGTTCCGATTCCACGGCCATCACGGCCTGCCTGGCGGCATCGATGCTCACGACCGTCTGGCCGTTCGCCGTCACCGCGAGCCCTTTCGGGGCGGCGTGGCCAGATGCAAGGGGCTCGCGGTCAGGGCCGGCTGCCATGCAGATGTTCGTGAACGCGGCGAAAGAAACTGCCACGAACCACATCGCCGTTTTTCGATGCAGCCGTCGAATCACCCTGCCACCGTCGGCAGGCCATGAGCCGCTTCCCAGGCGGCAATGGAATCGACGTGGGCGAGCGAAAGGCCGATGTCATCGAGCCCCTTGAGGAGGCATCGACGGCGAAAGGGGTCCACTTCAAACGACCTTGTGAAGCCCGCGTCGTCTCGCACTTCGCATGCCTCGAGATCGACTGTGAGTCGATACGGCGTGCCTGCGGCAGCATTCACCGCGGCCCGCCGGAAAAGCTCGGCTACGTCGTCCTCGGAAAGCCGCACCGGGACCATGCCATTCTGAAAACAGTTGTTGAAGAAGATGTCGGCGAAGCTCGAGGCGATCACGGCCCGAAACCCATAGTCCGCCAAGGCCCACGGGGCGTGCTCGCGACTCGAGCCACAGCCGAAGTTGCGTCGCGCCAGGAGGACCGTCGCCCCCGATGCTTCAGGCCTGTTCAGCTCGAACGCTGGATTTGGGGAACCGTCGGGCAGGAAACGCCAGTCGAAAAAAAGAAACTGGCCGAAACCCGTCCGTTCAATTCGCTTGAGAAACTGCTTGGGAATGATTTGGTCGGTATCGACATTGGCCCGGTCAAGGGCCGCAACGATGCCGGTGTGGGTCGTGAACGGTTCCACTCAGCGGTACTCCCAGTCACGGATATCAACAAAATGCCCTTGGACGGCCGCCGCGGCTGCCATCGCAGGCGAGACGAGATGCGTCCGCCCTCCCTTGCCCTGCCGCCCCTCGAAGTTGCGGTTGCTCGTCGAGGCGCACCGCTCACCGGGAGCCAGCGTGTCGGGGTTCATGCCCAGGCACATGCTGCATCCCGCCTCACGCCAGTCGAAGCCAGCCGCCTGAAAGACCTTATCGAGCCCCTCCTCTTCGGCCTGCCGCTTCACACGGCCGCTGCCTGGCACGACCATCGCTCTCACGGTCGGCGCCACACGGTAGCCTTGAACCACGCCCGCGGCTGCCCGCAGATCCTCGATACGGGCGTTGGTACACGAGCCGATGAAGACCCGATCAATGGCGATATCGGCGATTGGCGTGCCGCCAGCAAGGCCCATGTATTCAAGCGCCCGGCTCACGCTTGCTCGATCACCGGCGTCGGCCAACGAGCCCGCGTCGGGCACACGGCCATCAACGCCGACGACCTGCGCAGGATTCGTGCCCCAGGTGACCTGCGGCACGACGTCGTCTGCCGAGAATATCTCGACGCGGTCGTAGGTTGCCCCCGGGTCGCTCGGCAGGCGTTCCCAGGCGACGACCGCCCGATCAAAATCCTTCGGCGCGAAGTCGCGGCCCCTCATGTAGTCAAACGTGGTCGCGTCGGGGGCTATCATGCCGGCCCTAGCCCCCGCCTCGATCGACATGTTGCAGACTGTCATGCGCTCCGACATGCCGAGCGACCGGATGCACTCACCGGTGTATTCCAAGACGAAGCCAGCCCCCCCCTCGGTCGAGAGTTTTCCGATGATCCAGAGCACGAGGTCTTTGGCCGTCACACCGGCGGCCAGTCGGCCGTTGACTCGCACCTCGAACGATTTCGGCTTCGCCTGACGCATCGTCTGCGTGGCCAGCACATGCTCGACTTCGCTCGTACCAATACCGAAGGCGAGGGCACCAAGAGCACCGTGCGTGGCGGTGTGGCTATCGCCGCAGACGATCGTCATGCCAGGCTGTGTGATGCCAAGCTCCGGCCCGATGATGTGAACGATCCCTTGATCGGCATCACCGAGGTCGAAAAGCCTCACGCCAAACTCGCGGCAGTTGGCCCGGAGCGTATCGATCTGCTGCTTTGAGACCGCATCGGCAATCGGCAGCCGCCGGTCGGTCGTGGGAACGTTGTGATCAGGCGTCGCGAACGTGGCTTCGGGACGGCGGACTCGTCGCCCCGCAAGCCGGAGGCCCTCAAACGCCTGGGGGCTCGTCACCTCATGGACGAGGTGACGGTCGATATACAGCAGCGGCAGTTCGCCGTCGGGAGAGCAGACAACATGCTCATCCCAGATTTTGTCGAGGAGCGTTCGAGGCGAGGCCATAGAACCGAAAAAGGCGTGGGGGAGGATCAGCCGGGAAAACCCCGATCATAGCAGACCCCTTCCCTATCGCGACTGAAGGCCATCGGACGCGGGACGAATCCCCTTGGCCCCTGCCCTCAGCCGGCCCGCCGCACGACCACGCGAGCGGCGAGCTCGTCAAGGCGGCTCCGCGAAAGCTCCCGCCACGGAGCGTCGGCCCGCGACTGGACGAGGATCGTCGTCTGCTTGGCGGCCACCCGCTGAATGAAGAGCCAGCACCGCTCTAGGTGCCGCTGGTCATTGTCGGCGGAGACCAGCACGAGGTCGAACTGCCCCAGCATGTTGCCGATGCGAGCGAGGGAGGTATCCACATTGCCAGGAACAAGCTGCACCCGAGCCAGCGCGTGCAGCCGTCGGTGGGCCTCCTTGAGCGAAACGCCCGGAGGATCACCAACGTCGCGGCCTTCGAATCGATCGAGACCGACGTACTGAACACCTCCAGCTCGCGCGGCCGCTCGAAGCATGCGCTCGGTTCGGACAAGCGTGCCCAGGCCGATCTCGAGCACCCTGCGGGTCGGATGCTGGAGCACATGTCGATAGACGACTCGGTCGGAGGCCGGACTCGAAAACCGCGTGAGCCAGACCGCTCCCATCCAACCAAGCTTCTTCATGGCCGCGCCGCTCCCTGACACATTGGGCTGGAGAGGGGACGGCCGCTTGCCAAACCAGTTTCGCCGCCGACCCCCCGCAGTTCGTTCCATCGGCGGCTTTCCGGGCCACGCTGGAGCGGATGGATCCAGTCCCGCAATCCTTGCCGAACCGTCCTGAGCGGAATCGAACGGGTTTCTGGTCAGTCGGGCTTCTGAATCCGGTCTACCGCGTCGGCGGCAGCGGCACGGACATTGCGTGAGGGATCCTCCTCCGCGAGCATCTCAAGAAGCGGCAGGGCGGAAGCGGCCGGAGGCCCAATCTCACCGAGCGCGACGGCCGCCTCGAGCCTTGCCAGCTCCCGCTCCTGATTGAGCGTGTGACGAAGCTTCGGGATCGCGATTTCAAAGAGCGACTTGTCGTTCGGCTGAATCTTGAGGGCGGCCCACACGGCAACCGTCGCCATGAGCTCGTCGTCGGAGTCAGTCAGCTTCCGCAGGAGCGGCTCGGCGGTCACCGCATCGGGGCCGATCCTTCCCAGCGCATAGGCGGCTGTGTAGCGAGTCTCGGACGGCACCGACTCGTCCGCAAGAAGCGTCACAAGCGGCGCGACGGCATCCTTCGCCTCGGCACCCAGGGCCCCCAGAGCCAGGGCGGAATCGGCGCGATAGACGGGATCCGCGTCTGACAGTCCAGCGACCATTTGATCGAGGGCTGGCCGGGCCGCCGGCCCCAGTTCCGCGAGAATCTCCATGCCGGCCTGCCGGACGGTCGGCGTGGCGAGCGTTGTCACCAGAGCATCAACCGCATCGGGACCGAGCCGGATGAGCCCCGCACCTGCGGCCAAACTCACCTCTGGCGCCGGATCCGCCAACAGACCAACAAAGGTGTCAGCCAATTGAAGCCGCTGAGCCCGATCCAAGGAGTCGTCCAATTCCGAAAGGCCTTCCACACCGGCTCGCCGAACCTGGGGCGACTCATCGGCCACCGCGGCGGTGAGTCGCTCCACGGCACGGGTGCGGAGATCAACGTCTTCGGGGTGGATCCTAGCCCGGGCCCAACTCGCCAAGGTGACGAGAAAGGGATCATCTGATTCACTCGCCTTCTCGAGCGCCGCGTCACCGTCGGCCACCCTGAGTTGGCCCAACGCGTACGCCGCCACATAGCGGAGCGAGGCATCGGGCGACTCGAGTGCGGCGATGAACTGGGGCGCGGCGACCTTCGCAGCATCACCGAGCAGAGCGAGGGCGAGAATGGATTGCACCCGGTCCTCGATCTCCCCTTCCCCAGCAAGTTTCGCCAGTGGCTCCGCGGCAGCGGCGGCATCAGGACCAATTTCGCCAAGCACCACTTCGGCCCAAAACCGACTCGACGGATCCTGAAGGGCCTCGATGAGAAACGGGACGGCCTCCTTACCAATATCAGCCAGAGTGTGGAGCGTCGGCATGACGGCCATCGGATCGGCATCGCCCAACTGCCGCTGCACAATTTTCAGAAGTTGGTCGCGGGATGTGCTGACCGCCTTGAGTGATCGGACGGCAGCCCGCCTCGCGCGAGGATCCGGATGCACCATGACGGCCACGAGGGGCTCGATCGTTCCCTCATAGATGGCAGCTTCCGCCGCCGGAATTTCTGGCCGGTCATCATCGATTCGGACATGACCGATCGCCGATGCCGCCTGGGTGACTGTGACTGGATCGTCGTCAGAAAGGAGCTTGACGAGCGCGGGAATTGCCGACGCAGCCTCGTGCCCAATGAGTCCAATAGCACGGGCGGCATGCCACCGCACCCGAGGCTCTGGATCGTCGAGCGCGGCCACGAGCGCATCGAGCGCCGGCAGCGCGGCACGCCGCCGAGTGGCGATCGCATCCGTTGTGATGACCCGCGTGCGGCTGTCATCGGTGGTGGTGAGCGTTGTGATGAGCTCCGTGAGGACATCGTCAGGACCGCCTGCCTCGTTCGCTGGCTCCTTGCCAGAGCCAGTCTCCGCGGGCGCCGCCGGTTCCTTGCCCTCGTTGGACTCGGGCGTAGGGTCAGCGACGGGAGCAGGCGAGGCGGGCTTGGCCGGCGGTGCGGCCGGCGGCTTTGAGCAGCCACTGACGGTGGCAAGGGCGAGCAGAATAATGAGCGGCAGGACCAGGGGGCTGTTCATGCGAGTCATGGACTGGGCGGCTCCAGGCGAAAGCAAAAAAGGGCGAAATCAGTCGGTTCAAAGAACGGCAACACAATGGCTCAGGGAGTCCCGGTTCGGCAACTCTGTTTCCTGTCGCCCGTTCCAAGAACGCCAAGTATACTCCAATGCCTAGACGCGACACGGTGGGAACCCCTACCGGCAGGGACAGTCCCAGAGCGGCAACGGGCAACGAGGTGATGCATGGAGTGGCGATCGGGTTTGCACCATGGGCTGAAGGGCTCGGCCTCTGGGAACAGGTTTCCGCGATGGGCTGTCGCTTGGGCGATTGTCGTGTCGCTCACGGCGGGCCTCTGTGAGGCCAAGTGGGGCGGAGGCTATGGCGGCTGGGGCATGAACTGGTCCTCGACGGCCCAAGAGGGCGCCGATAGAGGCCTTGCGACGGTCGTCCGCGCCCAGGGCTACGCCAATCTCCAAAACTCCGAAGCGGCCAAGAACTGGGAAGAGGCTAAGACGCTTGAGATGCAAAACAAGCTCCGCTGGTCCGAAACATACTTTGAGATGCGGCAGGTCAATCGCGACAATCGGTCCGCGGAAGCCGGCCCGCGGGTCACCCAGGACCAGGCCATTCGACTCGCCAAGATGGCTGCTCCTCCTCGGCTCCAATCGACGCAACTCGATCCGGTGACTGGTCACATCGAATATCCGCTCATCCTCACCTCCGACATCTACAAGCAGTATCGCGATCGCCTCGACAGCCTGTTTTCGCAACGTGCAGCATCGGGCGGAAGTATCCGCTATGACGATTTCAAGGCCATCGAGACGACGATCTCGCAGTTCATCGAGGTCCTCCAGAAGCACGTGAGCGAGTACGCGGCGGGGGATTACGGCCGCGCCCGCAACTTCCTCGACAGCCTTGCAAACGAGGCCCGTCAGCCGGCCACCTGATCAGAGACGATCAGCGGTTGTGGGGAGCGGCTCAGCAGCGTCAGGGCCATCGTCTGATGCCGCGATCGACGACGGCATCGCGTCGGTGGCCGGGTCTCACACCACGTCTATACTCCCGATGATGCGGATTGTGATTCCGCTTGTGCATCGCCTCTTGTGATGTGCGATGGGCCTTTGGGAGAATCGTAATGAAGGCGTTGGTCACGGGTGGAACGGGCTTCGTCGGCCGGCAACTCCTGCCGCTCCTCGATCACCCCATCCTCCTTTCTCGCAATCCCGACCGTGCCCATCGGGCCGTCGGTGGCATGGCCGGCCGTGTGCTCGGCTGGGATCCGCTCGATGGTCCGCCGCCCGCCGAGGCATTTGACGGCGTGGATGTCGTCCTTCACCTCGCCGGGGAATCGGTTGCCGAGGGCCGCTGGACCGCGGCGCAAAAAGCGAGAATCCGGGAGAGCCGCGTGCTCGGCACGCGGCATGTCGTTGAGGGTATGGCGAGGGCCACGCACCGGCCACGCGTGCTCGTCTCCGCATCAGCCGTCGGCTATTACGGCGACCGCGGCGAGGAGGAGCTCACGGAACGGTCTTCGCCCGGCGACGACTTTCTCACGGAGGTTTGCATGGCCTGGGAGAAGGAAGCCTTCGCGGCCGAGGAAGCCGGCGT
>JBGTGN010000148.1:0-26675 GCA_041746715.1 Pirellulales bacterium
TGCCTTGTCGATGTAGCCCCACGGATCGGTGAATCGCTTGTCGCGAAAGCTCGCCAATCCATCGGAGAACAAGCCCACCATGACAAATCGAGGCTCGATCACGACGCGGCCCTGTGTGTCGATGAACCCCCACACGCCGCGTTTCTGGACCGCTGCCAGTCCGTCAGTGAAGGGGTATGCTTTCTCAAAGGTGGGCTCGATGACGATTTTGCCTTCGCGATCGATGAATCCGTCGTTGCCGTTCACCGTGACGACGAAGAGCGGTGGCTCGATCGGTTCAGCTTGTGGCGGAGGGTCGACCTGGGCGAACGATGCTGATGCGATGAGAATCGTCAGCAACAGTTCGACGAGGAAGTTTGTGAGTTTTCTCATGGTGATTGCCTTGCCGAATCCTGTTGGCGGTGGCTTCTCCACGCATCAATGGCTTGACGGATCAGAGCAAACGCTCCAAGCCCACCGCCGCTGAGAATACCACCGAAGGCACCGAGAACCGTAGCGAACTCTACCGGCTCGACGTCCTTTCATGGCATAACGCTCGTAAAAAACGATGGTGCGATGGTGCCCGCCGCCCAGCCGAACGATGCACCGAGGAGCATGCCGAAGAGGGCAACGCTGGTGACTGTTGCAACTATGCGAAGCAGCATCGTGGAGGGACCTGATTTCTGAGGCTCGGGGTGGTGTTGGCCAATGCCGGATACTACTCCCCGCTGCCCTGATCGACGCCAACAACTCGCAGCATCTCGGCCTCAAAAATCAGCACGGCATTTGCTGGCACACCAGGCACAGCTTGTTCACGATACCCGAGGTGCGGGCTCACGCGAAGGCGTCGCACTCCCCCGACTTTCATCCCAATCACGCCACGAGAGAGACCCGCGACCGCCTCACGGCCGCCCGCCTTGAAGGAGACCTCGCCTTCGCCGAAAGAGCCTCCACGGTTCAGAGTGCCACGCCAGCGGATCGTGACGATCTGGCCACGCTCGACGGCCGGGCCGCTGCCGATGGTGATGTCTTCGATGTCGATGCCGCTGGGCATGGGGGCTCCTGCTTTCGAGAACCAACGTGATCACGAGGCTGCAGGTGGTAGGTTCCGCTGCGACAGATGACGAGCAAGTAGACGGAGGCATCCTCGGGCCACTGCCCATCCAAAAAACACAACACTTGCAGCCAAGCAGGCGTAGGCACCCCAGTTAACGAGGAACTGGCCGAATGGGTCTTTCTCAAACACAACGCGGCCATCCGGTTATTTTACGACCTCACCAGTTGGTGTCCGAACGGGTCGCACTGCTACGACTCCCCGTAGGAGCAAGCCCGGTGCCAAGAAGAGGCAAAGACTCAGCAGAAGGAGGGTAGCTGTTTTCGGCGCACGCATCTTTGGGCGGCTCTCGATTTGGGTGCCATATTACCCGGCGAGCCAGACGCGACGGCGAGTCTACGCCGACCTCACACGCGTGCGAGTCTCTGCGATCGGGAGCGACTGGACCAGGAGCGGAAGTGGCGAAAACATGAGCCACACCGCATAAAGCTGGAGGCGAGCACCGAACTCGGCGACCCGCGACCGAATGCGACGGCGTTCAACTGCTGCCGGGCATCTCGTCTTGGCAAATCCTGCTGTCGTGCGATAGGCGTGGCTCAGTTCCTGGAAGTTGGAGAACGGCGTTAGGAGCGGCTTGTACGGACTCATTGCGATACGGCGGTGCCGGAAGAACGAAATCGCGATTGATGCAAGCCCAAATGGGATCGAGAAGGCGAGCAAGTGCCGACCCCAACCGTACAGGTAGATGCACCAGGCGAACCCGAGCAGTGCGGCGATTGCAGCGAGTTGGGTCCATGACCAGTGCCGTACGGTCGTCGTTTCGACCTGATTGTCGGATTGCAGGAGGAGAAGTAGCCGCTGGAAGTAGTCCCACTCTGGCTTCGACAAGGCAGCCATGTGATCCTTGCAATCGTCGTAGTGATACCAGGCAGCATTCGCGACGTATCGAACCGTAGGGTCCGGCGATCGGTGGCATGGTTGAAGAGCGTCGTCGAACGCGAACGCCGAAATCTCGCCGTCAAGGAAACGGCGTATCGTCGCGGCCAAGGAGTCTCGTGACTCGCGGTCGAGGCTGGGGGCTGCGGTCATTGAGCGATTACTGTTGTTCACCACGAGAGGTCCACTGAGCTACGACCTTTCGCCGCACGATTCGCAGGAGGACAATCTGTGCCAAGAACACCACGCACCCAATGACACCGAATCCTGGCGACCGCGAGTTGAACACCTCGATCACTCGCTCCTCCATAGCATGGCGGTTCTCTTCGGAGACGTACTCCCCGAGTGGAAGGTAGTAGGAGTCAGCGAAGAAGGTGCCGGTCGGAATCAGACAGAGGACACTCACGAATAGGCCGAGCCATGCGATGACGGTCGCCGCCGTAAGGGACCCGAGCAGGAGTGAGCGATGTTGCTGTGCCATTTCGACGTTCATTTCAGCCCCATCCCAAACCTGAATGCAAGGGCCAAACCCATCATCGCTGATCCCAGGAGCACGGACTCTGCACGAAAGGACGTCGACGGCAGCGACGCACGAGTCTCTGGGCCTTCCCAGTAGGACGCGCACAGGGCTCCAACAACGACGGCCAAATCGGCTCTGAAGAAGAGAGGCATGCCTCGAACGGCGATGTAGCCGCCGACGAGGGCTAAGAATGTGACGTGGCGGATCATGCGTTCGCACACTCTATATCCAGAAGGCGAGCCTCTGGGAGAACGGCTACATGGAGAGCTTCAACGGGAAGCTTCGTGACGAGCTGCTCGATCGTGAGTTGTTCTTGAGCCTGCCTGAGGCTCGTGTGGTCCTTGACCAGTGGCGGGTAGACTACAACCACAGACGGCCGCATGGCGGCCTGAATTGGCTGACCCCGGCGGCATACGTTGCCGGGCTGGATGATACACGGCCTCCGGGGTGGTCCCGGGGCCGCCGCGTGGAGTGTCTCCGGTCGGCGCTGCGCCTTTCCATACGACACACCACGCAGACTCTTGTTCCCCAACTCTCTCATGAGCACTGGTACAGAAACTGGGGAGGGATCAGTTATTGATAGGAAGGAAAAAGCGACGGGCGTGTGTGCAGTGAGCCTTGGGCAGCTCCACCACACTCCACGCCCGTCACTTGCTGGGTCGCTGGAATCGTCAGGTCAGCAGGTCACGCCGCTCGGGCAACCTGCTTCACGGCGGCGATCTTCATGCCGGTGCTCTTCGCTCGCTTCTTCTTGCGGGCTTTGAGGGTGCTGTTGAAGAACGGCTCACGGCACCCATACAGCACCTTGTCCCAGTCGACCGTTCCCGATTCAGGGAGGTCGATCAGGTCAAAGAGGCAGTCGGGGTCGTGGCTGGCATCATCCGGGCCTGCCATCGAGAAACCACGGCGGCGGATCTCTTGAGAGTCCTCGCCGGTCCTCTTGGCCACGGCGTCGATCAGTTCGAGGTGACTCATGACAGAACATCTCCTGGGAAAAGAGAACGAACAGAGACACAGGAACGCCCGGCAGCTAACGCAGCGAGCCGGAAGAAGAGAAGGTGAGACAGGGAGAGGGCGCCGGGTGGCCAAACGGGTGCCAGAACGCCTGGGTCGAGCAACGCGTGGACGGCGTCAGCAAGGGCGATGAGGACGCGGCACCAGTGGCCGGCCGTTTCCGGGGTTTGCTACGCTATTCAAGTCATGCCCCGAGACACACGAACCACCCGTGACCTACATGCCTTTGACGGCGACGGGATGGTTCTCTGCAACCCCCGTGACCGTGAGGCAGCTCTTCGCGGTGAGACCGAAGGCATTGCGACTGACGACCGCTCGGCAGTCACCTGTCCAGCGTGCCTGAAGCTTTTGCATCAGCTTGTCCGTGAGGAACGGGCTACGGGCGATGTTCGGGACACTGATGTCGCGGCCAAACCGCACGTCAGTCTTCCCGCGGGCACAGCGTTCGTGCGCGTGCGAGCTGCCGCTTCAATGGTTGGTGCCATTCGCGAAGGCGACGGCCTCGACCCGAAGATTGAGCAACTCCGGAAACGTCGCCTCGGCACGGGACGGCGCAAACCCGACCACGGCGCACTGAGGCTGGCCGGCCAGATCTTCGACTGTCTGCGCCTTTCCACGGTGCTCTCAGACACCGGGCTTGATGCCTTCGACTTCGTTGGTGTTATGCCAGGTGGGCGAAACGGCCAATTCATCGTCGAGGTGGCATGCACGGACGGTTCGGCAACGTTCGATCCGCGTGCGATTGAGCAAGCCCTCATCGAGCAACGAGCGAGGCTTCGTGCCGAAGTCGCACACGGTGTGCATCGGCGCAAGTCGCCCGACCTGACGTTTCGTGTCAGACCACCAGGCACATGATTGCATGACCGCGACGGTGCGCCCATGGCTGTGCAGCCGGCTTGATGACGGCGTCGCGCGGCAGATAGAGCGGGTATCACTCCAGGCTGACGTTCGCCATGTGGCCGTGATGCCGGACGTCCACATGGGTCGCGTCATTCCGAACGGCATTGCGGTCGCGACGCGCAGCCTGGTTTACCCGGATCTAGTCGGCGCCGACATCGGTTGTGGCATCGCAGCTCTAGGTTTCGACGCCGCGGCAGACGACGTTCCGGCTACCGATCGTGAAGGAATTCTTGAGAGACTGTTTCACTCCGTCCCTACGCTCAAACACCGCCCCGATCAGGCCACCCGCCATCGTCAGTCCGTCGAAAGCCTCGGTGTGCTGAGCTACCAACCACTCATGAACTTGGCGGCCCGCGAGGGCGTGTATCAACTCGGCACGCTTGGGCGTGGCAACCATTTCCTTGAACTGGCGAGCGACGAACAAGGGAAGTTGTGGGTCGTGGTGCATACCGGATCGCGAGCCATGGGCCAGGCCATTACGGAGCATCACCTTGCGCGTGCCTCAGGTCCTCGTGGTGGCGAAGGTGATGGCTCGGACGGCGCCTTGCCCCACTTGTCCGTCGATACGCCCGCGGGCTCAGCATATTTCGCCGACATGGAGTGGGCGTGCCGCTACGCCGCCGCAAACCGTGCGGCCATACTGAACGCCGCGGCAGACGTCCTTGAAGACCTCTTGGGCATCGCAGTGGACGTCCAATCGTTCATCGACTCGCCCCACAACACGGCGACACTTGAAATCGTTAGCGGAGAAACGGCCATTGTCCATCGGAAGAGTGCCAACCACGCGTCGGAGGGCCGTTACGGCATCGTTGCAGGATCGATGGCAGTGGGTACTCGAATTGTGACGGGCCTCGGTAACGCTGACGCGTTAGAATCATCGGCGCACGGAGCTGGGCGTGTGATGAGCCGCGGCGAAGCGATGGAACGGCTTGGGGCCCGCGACGTAGAGGCTCGCATGGGTCGAATAACGTATCGTCGCACGTTGGCCAACCAATTCAGAGACGAAGCGCCTTCCGCCTACCGGGAACTTCATGAGGTCATGCGAGCGCAGCGTGACCTCGTGAAAACTGACAGGACGCTCACGCCAATTATCAACGACAAGCGGGTATGAATGGCGTCCTGCCCGCCTCGCAGTCTGAAAGTCGTGGGCGATTGCCAGTGCGCCTTTGCTCGTCCTATCCTCTGGAAGCGGCAGAATCTCTGGAACGTCTCGCGCGCAAGGTGTGATGATGGCTTTGTACTTTGGCAAAACATTTTCTGTTGCCCAGGTGGGCGCCACGCTGGTCCACGTTGAATGCACGCAGTGCCGGTGCCAGTACGCGTATTCCTTGGCTCGCGTTGGTACTGGTGAGGCAACTGCCCACTACGGCCTCGCCCAAGGATCAGCAGCCGATCGAGCTGAAGCGGAATCGCAGACCGTGCTTGCTCAGCGGCTTCTCGGGGAAGCTGAACTCGTTCCCTGTCCGAAATGCCATTGGATAAACGATGAACTCGTGGAGGGATATCGCCGGGGGCGGTTTCGTAGCTGGGGCAAATTCGCCGTGTACGGAGCCATCGCCGGAGTTGCTCTATCCCTCATCGTGGCGTGGTTCATTCACATTGATCCGCAGGCAGATCGTGCGAATCTCCCCTATTTTCTTTCTGGCGGACCGATCTTGATCGCGGGAATGGCCGCATCAGTCTTTGCACTGCGGGCGTGGTTGCGAAACCGAATCCAGCCAAATCGGTATTTCCCGATGCCCCCCGTCATTCCACAGGGGACTCCACCGGCACTGATTGTTGATCAAGCCACTGGTAAATGCGTGCCAGCTTCAACGAGTACCTTGAGCGATGCGCTCCCGGCCTTGGATTCTGAAGTCGAGTTACAGATGGGGCGTGACGAGTTGCCGCCGATCTGTTGCATCTGCTCTGACAGTGCGGAACCGAGTTGCGGGGTAGCCGTGCCTGTTTTGACGGGTCTCGAAATCCACCTCCCACTTTGCGATTCGTGCTCACGTCAGTGGTCACGAATACGGTGGTTGGTCGCGCTTGGTGCCACGGCCGTCTCCCTCGGCGTGATGGCAGGCTGGATTTATGTGCTCGAATTCACCGACGACTGGCCGATTCTGATGATTTTCGCCGTTATTCTGGCCTGTGCCGTTGGCGGCGTCGCCAGTCATTTTGTCCGCGCCCCAGCGAGGGTGCGAGTCGTCGATGCATCGCGAGGAGTCCTCGTAATTCGGTTCAGGGATCCGAGCTTCGTGAACCACTTCGCGGTGCACAATGCTCACCGTACGCCCTCTCATTGACCCTGTCCTTGATAGTGCCCGGTCGCCCTCGCGTCTTCCGTCAGGCTTCAACGCCGCCACCACCGCACCACTGGGCCCGCTCAAAAGCCGAATGTAGACTGCGACCACGGTAGTCAAACTTCTCTGTGCGGCCCGAGCGAAAGCGTGTTCACTTCGCGGTAATGGGAGACGTCATGTCGAGCAACCCGTATCAATCGCCAGATCAGGTGGCTGGCGAATCCACGGCGACCCCCTCGGTCGCGAAGGCGGCCCAGCCTTTCTCGCTACAGGCCGCAAGGTTCGCGTTCTATGCGCCGTTCATGGTGATGTTCATCAACCTCATTCTCGTCGAGCCGCAAAGGAGGTCGGCATCTGGCGACACGTCAGGGGTCGGATTTGTCTTTAGCTTGATCGCCGCTTTGACGATTCTGGCGGGTTTCGTCTTCGGGGTCGTCGGGCTTGTTGGCGGAATTCAGCGGAAAGCTGTAGGAACCATTTTGTTTGCCGCATTGGGCACACTGATCAACGGATTTCTGGCGTACTCCGTCATTATTCTCGTGGTTCATGTCATCCAGAGACGGGTAGGTTGAGAAGGTGATGTGATCCTCGACCACTGGCGTTTCTGCGATGACACGGGTGCCATCGCAGGCTCGTGAGAGAAAGCATCGAGCGGGGCTACGTTGACGTTTCCAGGCTTCGGTCAACGCCACCAAAGCAATCTGCTCGCCCCTCAATGCAGTTCACTTTGGACTCTCATGGCCGACATCAAAAGTCCGACGCTGCTGTACGCGAAGGGCTGGCTGATGTTGGCGGTTGGCGTTCTGGCGGTAGTACTTTTGCCCGAATGCCAAGACCGTCGCATTGCTCGCCATCGCCGTGTGGGGCTTTTTCCGGGCGTACTACTTCGCGTTCTACGTCATCGAGCACTACGTTGACTCTGGCTTCAGGTTCGCCGGGTTGACGTCGTTCATCCGGTACATGATCCGCAAGAGATCGGGGAAGTAGCTGGAACGACACAGGCCTACTTCACCCGCTGCCCACCATCCACCCGCTCGATCATCACCGCGCAGTCGTTGTCGTCGTGGCTTCCATCGCTCGCTCGAACACGGTGACACAAGTAGCCCAGCGCCTTCAGTGCACGCACGGCAGCCAGAAGCCCGCGCCATGACACGTTGATCGACGGCACGGACAGGCCATTCTGTGGTGTGAATGTATGCTCCGTGTAGTCCCATGTGGTGACCGAGTAGAGAGGCCCGATTGTTGCCCTGGTTTACGCCCCTTGAGCCGACAACCATTCCCGTTCCGCCACCAACGCTTCGCTCCGGCTCTTGAACGGTCCCAATTCAGGCCCACCAGAAGGCCCCGTATCCGCCCACCAGTTGCCGGCATCATCGGGCTCCACATGGCTCGCTCGAGTGATCCTGAGCGTCCCAAGTTCGCGCAGGTCTACTCCCTCGTCGTCGATGCAACGGACATCACGGACAGCATCGACGACCAGTTCCACGTCGCCGGTCATACGCCTCCTCCCATCCCCGTACGCCTGAGAATGTTCCTGCGCGGCCGATCAACAAGCATCTCACCAACAGCCGCCTGAATCTGCTCGAAGTCGTTGGCGACCATCTGCCGAAGCCGAACTGAGTCACGAAGTTGCTGGGGCTCGATTCCCGTGATGGTTTGCTGAGCTTGTTCGACCAAGGCATCAAGCTCGGGACTGCTCCGGATGTTGAGCTGCCGGAACCGATCGAAGAATTCCCGCAGGTTGTTCAGGGGCAAGAGTTTTCCGGACACCCAGCCAAGTGAAGGCGAGTTTCACAGCGGCCATCGTCGTGCGAAGCCTGTTGGCGGCGTTGGGGGATGTTTGGGTTGTGGGTGGGGTGGTTGCTGTGGACATATTTTCTCCATGGAATTGTTGGAATGGGTCGCCATAAACGGAGGGCCAAGGGAGGACGAAAGCCTTGGGCTTTGACGGTTCTTTAGGGCTAGACCAAGTGGTCGGCCATCAATTGTGGGTTAGGGCCCATCCGAGAAAATTGCCGCGTGATGGGCCGAAGCGTCACGGATGAACGGGTGAGCGAGCGTCAGGGAGGATCGGCCTGGACTTCAATACCTACTTGAAGCACGTGTGGGTCTCGTATGACTTCGACGCTCAGATCACAAGGGCAAGCCCCCCAAGAGCGACGCCGATGAGCACTAGCCCTGCGCCAGCAGCAAGGCAGTATGTGACGACCGCTTCGCTCGGACGATCGTTCACTACGTCAACGAAGTACTCAGCATCCCGCGCCTTCGTGTCTGGGTACATCTCGTAAAGGCGCGTCGCAATGCCAGCGCGATAGAACTCTGGACGCCGTTCAGCTAGGCCGCGCAGAGACTCCTGTGACAGAGAGGCCTTGATCCCGCTCTCGCCTCCCCCGGCAACAACAGCCACGGCGACGGGGGTCACAGGGTCATCATCCGTGAACAAAAAAGTCCACGCTTTCTCCCAGGCGCCGGAGTAGCGGTTCGTTTCCAACCAAATGTGCTCGCCAAATCGCAGATTCGACAACTCGACATACGCCTTGGCACCGTGACCTTGTTTGACCAGTTCTGCGAGCGTCATCTGATTCGGTTCGCCGTCAGTCGCCTGGCGGCGACTCCTTTGTTGCCATCCCATTGCCAGCAGGATCAAGCCAAACAGCACAGCGAGGCCACAGAGGGCTCCGGTGCTCACCTTACGTCGGTGTCGCTTTGTGAGCTCTGCCAGCGACGGCGCTTCGTTCATGGCGGTGAGTGAATAGGATGAATCGGGTTAAAGGGCGGACACCGCCCGGCGTTTGACTGGCTACTGGCGAGGATAGATAGGTGATTCAGCGCGTTGCAATGGGCTGGAACGATTACCGTGCCTTCCGTCGCGTGCCCCACTCATTGGCGTTGAACGCTCGATCGGCGGTCCGTGCACGCATTCGAGATCGATGCAGTCTCGAGGGGCTTCCGGGAATGTTGCTCTCTCGTTGGCCGAGCCGAAGGAGCGATGTCTGTACAGTCGCAGTGGCCTGCCGTACTCTTCGTGGGTCGGCGGTGGAGTCGCCAACCGGTCCGACTCAGAGCGACGGCGGTCGAGGGCAAGTCGATTGCGCTGACATGGAAATCTGGTTCCCAGTACTGCACCAAGTTTTGCGACGACAAGGTTTTCGCGAGAACTACCCATGAGCATCTACGCTCCCGGTGATGGTCAGTTTGTGAGCAGCAAGCACAGCCGGTTTGGACCGCGGCTATTCACGGTTGCGCACTCCGCCAAGGAGGGCAAGATCGCGCTCATCGGTTCCGGAGTCTGTGTCTTGTTGATAGGCCTGTTTTTCCTAGTGTTTTCCTACAACGCAGCGTTCTTTCTGAGCATGCTGCCCGCCGTCATCGCCATGATCGGGGTCCCTCTTGGGATCGCGACGCTTGTTCGATCAAAGCAGGTGGTGCATGTGCATGAGGACGGCATCGTTCAGAACGGCACAAAAAGGAAGAGCGAAGTTGCCTTCGGCAGAGTCACAGCTGCGGCCCTCAACCTCACGACCGAGTTGGGAACCTACAACATGAAGTTTCAACTCGCACAAGGACGAACCCTGATCGCTTTTGGTGACGGCGCTGCAATTGGCATGGCAAAAGCTCTCCGGAAGATGGACGGCCTGGTCGAGCACATCGTCTCTCGGCTCCCTGAAAATGTTGTCCTAGAAGGTCTCCACAACGTTGAGCGCTCAGGCAGTTCGGGCGAAGCCTGATCTGGTGGGGCACTTCGCTGGGGTCCCGTTAGGGGGTGTCTGATGGCAGGCCTGTGCGGCGATCTCCAGCTCACACCAGTCACCGAGCATGAGTTTCCCGCCGTTCATGAGCTTGCCGAAACCATCTGGCGACAGCACTACACGGAGATCATCACGCCCGAGCAGATCGACTACATGCTCGCCGGTCGATTCAGTGACGACGCTCTCCGGGATCAGCTTCAGGCGCCCTACAAGTGGCTCGAACTGTTGCGCCTTTCGGGCACACCTGTCGGCTACTGCGGCTATGAGCTATCCCGCGAAGACCCCGATGCTCTGAAGGTCGGCCAGCTCTACGTTCTTGAAAATCACCGCGGCAAAGGGCTCGGGCGATTCATGCTCGGCTACGTGGAGAAGCGAGCGAGGGAACTGGGCCTTCATAGGCTCGTTCTCCAGGTCAACAAGCGGAACACGGGCGCCATCGCGTTCTATCGGCGGGCGGGATTCGAGGTGGTGCGTGAGGCCGTATTCGAGATCGGCGCCGGCTTCGTGATGGACGACTACGTGATGGGGAGGGGGCTGGTGTGAAAACCCCCTGGCTGAGAGCGCTTTCGGCGACAGGACAGGCGATCATGTGTCCAGGCGCCCCAATCTCATTCGTTCCCTTGTGCATCGCTTCTGACCCCGAGCCTTACGACCGGCAAGAGCGAAAGCAGTAGGAAGAGGATGAGAGCCCATTGATTGATTCGATGCGGCTGAATGGGGGCAACGATCTCGATGGCACCGGCGTCGACTGCTTCGCCACCATTGCACGTCAGTAGGGCCTCAGCGGTTGCACGAGTCAGTGGTGTACCGACAAAACCCACCGTGCCATTGGCGAACAAGACATGCCCACAGCTCCAGTGTCCCTGGGCGATGCTGGGAGCTTCCGTCAGCAGCTTGGTCGCCTCATCGAACGTGAGGTCTTCTGGTGAGGCCCAAGGGATGCCCCGACCATACGCTTCGATGAGCATGATCGTTTGCGACGGCGCATCGGTCGTTGCCTTAGGAGGCTCGCTCGGATCGCGACGCCAGATGGTTCGCGGATCGACGACGGCAAAGTAGTTTGTCGCCGGAAGCTCTGAAGGATCCGAGGGGCACACATAGAAGCTGATTCGTGTCGCCGTCGAAATCTCGTTGGCGGCATCGTTCCATGGCCTGGTTTGGTCGATGCGACGATAGACGTCGTTTCGTTCCAAGTAAGGCAGCAATGCAGTTCGCCAACTCAGCAGGGGCTTCCCGTCAACGTCGCTTGTCGATCCCGCGGGAAAATCGCCGTGTTGTTTCCGATAGTGATCGAGTCCGTACCAGATCTGCAAAAGATTGTTCGCACACGACGCTCGCCTTGAAGATTTGCGGGCGTTTTGGACAGATGGCAAAAGGAGTGCCAGCGTCACCATCAGTATGAGCAGGACGACCAACGCCCGGCCAAGTCGGCGGAGGCGGCCCGAGCCGAAAGTTCGTAAGTACACGAAGCTCCAGCACGCGATGACGATGGTCGCTGGAAAAAGACCCGAAACCCCGAATGCCGCCACCGACGAGGCGATGAGCGCAATTACGTACAGGAGGGACCACATGATGTCGACCAACCCCAGCGTGAGCCCTCGCAACCCCATGGAACCGAACTTCGACCAATTCTACCCCGGCCGCCCGACCACTCCTTCCCGGCCAGTCGAGGCTCCGGTCCTATCTTAAAAAAAGCCCCTGGCTGAGAGCGCTTTCGGCGCGCTAGGAAGCCCGATCAGGTGTTCAGGCGACCCGTGACACCCCAAAACACAAATGGCCGTCTGGTGGGTTGAAAAGTGCTGGATGAAATTGTCGTGTGGTGGCCGGCGAATGCACAGCGGAAGGTCGGTCAGGCACATAGACTCGCGGGATTGATTGGCCGCGCGTTCGTTCCAAGGGCCCGCAGCACGCCGGAGTTGGCAGACCAGCCGTCGTCCAGTCCCAAGCCGGGGGGGTTAATCACCGCCACCGCAGCCGCCACAACCGCCGCCTCCGCACCCCCCACCGCAGCCACTTCCTCCGCAACTTGAACCGCACCCACTCGAACGGTTGCCGGCGCCTACCGCGGCACGGAGCTCGTTCAATCGCGGTGTGGAGGACGACGCGATTCCAAAGAGAGCTACGGCCAGCATAAGGCTTGCAGGATCGAGGGCATCCGCTTCGGAGCCGCTTTTCCGGAGCGACGCATGCTCGCTTTTCCAGCGTCGTAGAACGCATCGACCATGGGCCGTGAGCCGCGGCGGCTTCGCGAGCAATACAGCTCCCACTGCGCAGCGATGCAAAGCACTACGAGGAATCCCACCGGACGATCGCGGTTCAAGCCGACGCCCACCTTCGCAATTCCAAGCAAGAGTACCAAAGTCATCGGTGCGGCCGGGAGGTGCCTGGCTCGCCTTGGCGAGAGCAGTCCGCGATCTTCGAGCGCTTGCTGGGTTCGCTTGGCAAACGAAGCCAAAACTCTAGGCAAGTCCGTGATCGCCAAACCGCCATCGACCTGTGCCTCCCGATGAATCAGGCAACTAAGTCCAGTCGCATCGTTCGGTGCGTCGCCCTCGGCATAGAGGCGACGCTCACCCGCCGAGAGCGTGCCCTGGCCGCGGCGGCGCGGAGGCGGCGGCTGGAGATACCGCGGCCATTGAGATTTAGATCGGCTCCCGATTTCGGGGATTCAGGCCGTTGGCTGTCCTTCTGGAAACCGTCTCCCGCAGGTATATCAAATGGCTCACGACGAGACCGCATCACATATCTGGGCGAGCCTACGTTCAACAGATCATTCTGGATCACCGATCTGGTCGCGCAGGAAACGGTGCCGATCAGCCACCTCATGTGGACTCGCTACGGCGAGTACCTCGAAGGGCACGGCGGCGTCGAATACCGGCACAAGGTTCTCGACTACATCGACCGCGAAGATTCGCCACGGCCGGTACCATATCAACTCGATCTGCTCCGCCGTGTCGGTGTCGCTCACGTGGAATTGCTCCACAAGAACGGCTGCTTCGCCGCCTTTGGTGCGTGGAAGGAATAGGTGGACGAAAGCCACCGCCCTGGGTCCCCACGGCGGCCTCTCGGCGATGAGAAAACGTAACACTTCTACGACCGATGATCATTGCCCCCCCTCGTCGCCGGCAATACACTGATTTGCTCGACGTTCGAAAGCAACGCTGCCTATGGCGGTCGCACCAAGAAGGGCCCTGCGGGCACGCACCTTGACCGCACTCCGCGCATCCCGATCCCAATGAGTTGCTTCCTCAAGAGCTACAAAGCCGCTGCTCTCCTGATGGCGTTGGTCGCCGGCATGGGGAATCTCGAGGCTTTGGCAGCCGAGGAGTCCCTGGTGGGCGGATCGGCACCAGGCCCTCCCCCGCCGATTCCCGCGGGCGAGTCGGGCCACCGTTCGCACGTCCAACCCTTCTTCACGACGTATTGCATCCGATGTCACGGGGCGGAGAAGACCAAGGGCGAGATGACCTTGCACACGCTCGACGGCGACCTTGCGTCCGGTGCGGGGGGTGAGTTGGACCGATGGGAACGGATCCTCGAGGTGCTCGACGACGGAGAGATGCCGCCCGAGGACGAGAAGCAGCCGACCGCGGTCGAACGCGCGGCCGTGCAGGCCTGGATCGATCAGGGCATGCGGGATCATGTGGCGAAGGCCAGTGATGCAATCGCCGCTCCGCTCGCCAGGAGGCTGACGAATTTCGAGTACGAGAACACGATGCGCGACCTGTTGGGCATCGACCTCGAACTCATCAAAGATCTTTCGCAAGATCCCCAAAAGCCCTACCAGTTCAACAACAGCGCGGAGTTCATGCTGCTCGGGCCCGACCAGCTCGACCGCTACCTCAAGACGGCCCGCCGCGCCTTGGCCAGCGCCATCGTCGATCCTGAGAAGCCGAAGGTCCATCGGCAATCGTGGACCTTCGAGCCTACGGGACCGGCCTTTGCCACTGCGCAGCCCGATGAAATCGCGGTGTACACCGGAGGCTCCGGGAGAAAAGGCACCGCGGTGATCACTTCGTGGCCCGAAACCGGCGAGTATCGGATCCGCATCAAAGCCGCGGCCATCCTGCCGCCGGGCTTCAAGGATGTGCCCCTGCGGATCGTCATGGGGAGCATCTTGCGCGGCGACGCTGGGACTGGGGACTACACCCCGGTCGGAACGGTGCATTTGACCAACGATGTCGAACACCTCCAGGACTTCGAGTTTCGCGGGCGCATCGAGAACCACCCGATCCAGGTTGGGGAGGTGACGAAGGACGGACAGGAGCCTGCCACCCGGCACATCTATTGCCAAAATCTTTACGACAACGGGCGGCTCAATGACAATTCCGTCAACCACTTTGATACGGCGTGGCAGTTTTCGGTGCCGAGGGCCGTCGTGCGATCAATCGAGTTTGAGGCGCCTGTCGTCGACACCTGGCCGCCGGAACACCACACCCGCATTCTGCCCGCGTCGCCGCTCCGCTCGGCCGATCCCGATGCCTATGTCCGCAATGTCTTGAAATCGTTCATCACCCGCGCCTACCGCCGCCCGACGAGTCCCGACGAGGTGGATCGCTTTCTCAAAATCTACAAGATGCTCGAGCCGGAGTTCGATTCGCTCGAGGCCACCATGCGCGAGACGCTCGCGACGGTGCTCGTTTCGCCGCAATTCCTCTACCACACGGTGGCGGCCGATGGTCTCACCACGCCCGACTACGAGATGGCCTCGCGGCTTTCCTATTTCCTGCGGGGCAGCATGCCCGATCAGGAGCTTCTCTCGCTGGCTGCCGCCGGCCAACTCGATGATCCCGGCGTGATCCAGTCGCAGGTGCGGAGGATGCTCGCCGATGAACGCGCTCGAGACTTTGTCAGGAATTTCACGATGCAATGGCTCAGCATCGAGAAATCAAGAACGGTCAATATTAACCGCAATCTGTTTCCGCGTTTTCTATACCTTGTGCCGAATGGAGAGCGGACTGGCCAGGAGCAGCTCTACCGCCCGACGATTCGTGACTACCTGATCGACGAGACGGTCGGTTTCATCGGCGAGTTGATCCGCCGTAACGCCAGTGTGCTGACAATCGTCGACTCCGACTTTGCCTGGCTCAACGAACCGCTGGCGTCGCACTATGGCGTCGATGGCGTGCACGGTCTGCGTTTTCGCGCCGTCCCTGTCGCTCGCGATGCCAAGCTCGGCGGCTTGCCCACACAAGGATCGGTGCTCGTCGGCAACGGCACAGGCTCTGCCCCGCATCCGATTTACCGAGCCGTCTGGCTGCGTGAGGCGATTCTTGGCGACGAGGTGCCACCGCCTCCAGCAGAGGTGCCGGCGCTTTCCGACAAGGCTGGAGAGTCGGTCGCAAGCGCTACCACCATCAAGGACCTCCTGCGCATCCACCGAACCGAGGAGGCCTGCAACGATTGCCATGTGCGTCTCGATCCATGGGGGATTCCATTCGAGGAATACAACGCGGTCGGCCAGTACCAGCCAATGATCCCGAAAAACGGTGCCGTGGTGCGCCGATACCAAGCGAACGTCGATGGCACGCTCGACGGGTACCGAAAATACCTCGAGACCGTCAACACCGTGAAGGTCGATGCCTCCGCACGGATTCCCAACGGCCCGGAAGTGACCGGCATGCGAGACCTCAAGGACTACCTTTTGAGTGACCGCAAAGAAGAGGTCGCTGAAAACGTCATCCGCCGCCTGCTCGCCTACGGCATCGGGCGCCCGCTCACCTATCATGACCGCTATGCCGTCGAAGCCCTGCTCGATGAATGCAAGCAAGGCGAGTACCCGTTCCAGGACATAATTGTGGCCATCTGCTCGAGCGAACTTTTCCGAACCCCCACGAGGGCAACAAGACCATGACGCAGGAATCGCACCGCATGAATCGACGCACGGTCTTGCGTGGTGGCGGCATCGCCCTCGCTCTTCCGTTTTTGAGCAGCATGAGCCGAGCTGCCAGCTTGGTCGCGAAGGTACAGCAACCAAAGCGCATGCTGATCAGCTACATCTCCTACGGCGTCTATGATCCGCCGACCAAAGATAAAACCTGCCACGAGTGGAGTTGGTATCCACGCCACGATTCCGGGCCGATCACTCTCAACAAGGCATCTGCCCCATTCGAGTCGGTCAAGGATTCGATCACCTACCTCCGCGGCCTCGATCACCCCGGCGGATACGGCCTCGGTGGCCACAGCAGCGGTGATGTCTTTGCCACCGCGGCCGACATGTGCGGCGCGGACAATACGAACAACATCTCCATTGACCAACTCGCCGCCAAAGTTGCCGGCCACCACACCCGCTACCCGTCCCTAGTGCTCGGCAGTGAAGGCGGCACCGGCTCCTACGGCATGTCTAAGACCCTGTCCCATTACGGCCCTGGCCAGCCGGTTCCCGCCCTCGAAAAGCCACAGGAGATTTTCAACCGCCTGTTCCGGCCCTACGCAAACCACACCGTCGAAGACGTGAGGGCACGTTTGAAGCGCGAGGCCAGTGTGCTGGATCTCATGAAGGAGAACTACCGGTCGCTCCACGGCAAACTGGGTGCCGACGATCGCCGCAAGATGGACGAGTATCTCGATTCCGTCCGGGCCATCGAACAACGCGTCGAACGCACGAGCAAGTGGACTCACGAGGAATTGCCGAAGATCGACACGAAGGGGCTCAATCTCGAAGCCACCTACCACCAGCCGACCGAATACATGCGGTGCATGTATGACCTGATCTATCTCGCCTTCCAGACCGATTCCACCCGCTTCGCCACCTTCATGACCGAAAGCGAGAGTTCCACCGGTAACCTCGTCGGCAATTTCCCGAACATGCTTTTTGGGTACAAGGGCGGCACCCACGACATCGCCCACAATCGCCCGGAGGATGCCTCCGGCGAATGGGAGAAGTGGCGAGCCGAGCAACACGCCTACTTCCTCAAGCGGCTGCGCGACACGCCGGAAGGTGATGGCACCATGCTTGACACCACCGTCGTCCTTTGGGGTTCGGCCCATCCGCATGGCTCTCATAGCACGAAGGACTACCCGCTCCAGATCGCCGGCGGAAACCAGCTCGGTTTCAAACACGGCCGACTCCACAACTTCGAGGGCGCCCGCAAGAAGCCCTTGTCGAATGTCTTCGTCTCGATGCTCAACGCCGTCGATGTCCCCGTCGAAAAGTTCGCCGACAGCACCGGCGAGCTGACCGAGATCCTGGCCTGAGCCCATAGCCCTCATGAAGTACCGCCTGCCAAAATTCCTATTTGCTGCCTGCCTGCTCGCCTGCCAGGCGGTTTCGGCCGCGGAGAATAGCCCGCTCAATGTGCTTTATCTCGGTGATCACGTGCATGGGGCCATCGTTCAGGCGGCTGGGCGTGAGCTTGGCGATGGCGTGCGGATTCACATCCCTCCGGGCGGCCGTGCCAACGACAGCGGCGCCGCCCTGGCCCAGATCGATCAACTGCTGGGAGACACAGCATGGGACATTATTTACTTCAACTTCGGCATCGGTGAATTGTTCTACAAGGATCCGGCGACCCGTGAGATTCGGATCATGAGCAAGGACGGCGGAGGCGTGCGGGTTTCCTCACCGGCCCAGTATGAAAAAAAGCTCGATGCCCTGGTGACACGACTGAAAGCGACCAAGGCCAGACTCATCTGGGGAAGCACCACGCCCATGGTCAACGTCAACTTTTTTCCGACCTATCAGGGCAACCTGTTCGATGCCAATGCGGAGGTGGAATACAACGCCATCGCCGCCCGTGTGATGGCGAGGCACAACGTGCCCGTCGTCGATCTCCACAGCCATGTCATGGCCCAGTTCAAGCCCGACGAGAAACATCCCGCGTATACGCAATACGCCAAGGAGATGGAAAAACGCGGCGCGCCGCTGCACGCACCGCTGGTGATCGCCCTGAGCAATGCCGCTTCTCGCTAGGGGCGTGCTTCATAGGGGCGGGGTCGTTTCGATCTCCCCGGCATCCCCAGTCGGTCGTTCGCTCACCGTGCTTGCAAGCCACCGCCGCGGGTTCTGACCACTCGGAAGGCGGCAAGGCGATTGCCAAGCCTCCCTTTATGGGGTACCCTGGCTTACTCAATTTTGCGAGTGTGGCGATGCCTCTGTCGGCCGACCAGGTTGCTTCTGCGATCGTTCGATCGGGTCTCATGACCGCCGATGAGGCGAAGGCTTTTTGGGCCTCCCTTCCGCCTGGGCAACGTCCTCAGGAAGGCGAAAGCCTTTGCAAGGCACTGGTTGAAGCCGGGAAGCTGAATGACTTCCAGGCGGCCGAGCTCTTGGCTGCCAGCGACACCCCGCTGGTGCTCGGTGACTACGTCCTCCTGGCCCGCATCGGCGCCGGTGGCATGGGGCAGGTCTTCAAGGCCGAGCATCGCCACATGCGCAGGCTCGCGGCCATCAAGCTCTTGCCGCCGGCCCTCACGAAAGACGAAGCCGCCGTCAAACGCTTCCAGCGGGAAGTGCAGGCCGCCGCAAGGCTCTCGCACCCCAACATCGTGCAGACGTTCGATGCTGGCGTGCAGCGGGGTGTTTGGTATCTCGTGATGGAGTATGTGGAAGGCAAAGACCTTTCCGCGCTCGTCAAGGCCCACGGCACGCTCGCGGTCGATGATGCCGTCAACTACATCCTTCAGGCTGCTCGTGGGCTGGCCTATGCCCACACCCGAGGAATCGTCCACCGCGACATCAAGCCTGCGAACCTTCTGCTCGACACGAAGGGCAACGTCAAGATCCTCGACATGGGCCTGGCCCGCATCGACGAGGCCGACGCCGCGGATCATCAACTGACGAACACCGGCCAGGTGATGGGCACCGTCGATTACATGGCGCCCGAGCAGGCAACCAACACACACTCGGCCGACGCCCGCAGCGACGTCTACAGCCTCGGCTGCTCGCTCTTTCGATTGCTCACGGCTGAGAACGTCTACGAAGGCACCACCGTCGTCGAGAAGATCCTCGCGCACATTGGCCATCCCGTGCCGTCGCTTCGCGACCGTCGGGCCGACGTGCCCGATGAGATTGATCGCATCTTCAAGAAGATGGTCGCCAAGCAGCCCGATGACCGGCATCAGACGGCGGCCGAGGTGGTCAAGGATCTCGAGGCTTGGCAGCGAGGGAGCGGCGGCGACGAGTCATCGTTTGCCACCGACGACAGCAAGCTCCACGCCTTCATCCAGTCGGTGAAGACTCCCGGCAAGTCGGGCGTGTTGTCGTCGTCGTCCACGAAGGCCGGGGCTGCCACGGCCACTGTTGCGGCCAAGCCCGCCACCAAGACCGCACCCGAGGTGACGATCAGCGCCAGGGATATCGATGTCGAGACCGATCCCAAGACTGACCGGTTCATAGCCGACTCACCGGTCGCGCAGGCAGTAGCCAGTGCCAAGGCGACTCCCGCGCCCAAAACCAAAGGCGGCGGATCCTCCAAGATTCCGATGCCGGTGCTCGTCGCGGGCGGTGCCGCGGGTTTTCTGTTTCTCATGCTCGGCATCTGGATGATCGTGCGCGACCGGGATGGCAAGGAAGTCGCGCGGGTCAAAATCCCCGACGGCGGTACGGCAACGGTCGAGACGCCAACGACAGCCCCGGCCGACCAGACCTCGACACTTCCCACGCTCGACTCGATCAAGAAGCCGCCTACGACTCCGTCACCAACTTCCACGCCCCCCTCAGGTGCCTTGCCGACACAATCCGCGGCGCACCCAAAGCCCGATCTCACACCGCACAAGTCGTTCGTGGTTTCGGTATGGGCCCACCAGGCGAGCGGCAAGCAGGGTCACATCCTTCGGCTGTACTCGAACGGGCGAATCGAGTCACCAGATGGCAAGGACACCAACACCTGGGATGTCAAAGACAAAACCCTGATCCTGAGCTGGCCCGACTCACGCGACCCGAACCTAGTTTGGAAAGACACCTGCACGTTGTCGCCCGACGGACAAAGTTACGCGGGCAAGAGTAATAACGGTCGCTCCCTCACAGGGAAACGGTTGCCGGCAGATGCAACGGTCTCGAACACCATCGCGACCACGCCATCGTCTGCTCCGGCCACGACGCCCTCGTCCGCCTCGCGCCAAACTTCCGGTCCCACGCCGCCGCCAGCGGTCGCACCATTCGACGCGGCGGCAGCCAGGGCTCATCAAGAGGCCTGGGCCAAGTATCTCGGCGAGCCCGTCGAGATCACGAACTCCGTCGGCATGAAGCTCACGATCATCCCGCCCGGCGAGTTCAGAATGGGGCGCGATGATTCTTATCACAAAATTGTGTCGGTCCCGGTCACGCTCACGAAGCCTTTCCGGTTCGGTGTGCACGAGGTCACGCAAGGCCAGTGGAAGACCGTCATGGACTCCACGCCTTGGAAAGGCGTACGCCATGTCCGGGAGGGAGACAATTTTTCCGCGGGCAAGGTGAACTGGCATGGAGCAGTCGAGTTTTGTGAAAAGCTCACCACCAGGGAGCGGGCGGCTGGCCGCATCGAGAGCAACCAGGCATATCGTTTGCCATCAGAAGCGGAGTGGGAGTATGCCTGTCGCGCCGGGACGTCCAAGGAAAGATTCTTTGGCGAAGATGATCCCGGCGAGTATGCCTGGTGGATGGAAAACACCTTGGGAGTTCAGGGCGAGTCTTACGTCCATCAAGGCGGCTTGAAAAGGCCGAATCCCTGGGGACTCTACGACGTGTACGGAAATGTCTCTGAGTGGTGCCTCGACTGGTTCGCGAAACCGCTTGTCGGTGGCATCGACCCCCAAGGACCGGCCGCGGGCTCAGAACGCTGCCTGAGAGGCGGCGACATTGGCACAGGGGGTGGTGCTCTTTACGCGCGGATTCGGTATGCGAAGCCTCCGGAGAGCAACGGCGACTCCAGCGTTGCCGGCTTGCGGGTCGTCTTGAGTCGCGATGGCAGCGCGGCCCCATCGCAGGCGACCACATCCACGGGCGGTGGAGGGAAGCCGCCCGCGGTCACCGCTCCGTCTTTTGCACCTGGCGAAGCGGTGAAGCGATGGCCACTGGCGCCATCGAAGCCGGAGGACATCGTCTGGCTGCAGAGTTTGCTGGGAGGTGGTATTAAGTCCAGTGTCACGCTGCGGACCGGGCCAAACACCGAAATCACGCTCACATCGACCGGCACCCCACCTGCCGGTCCTGCGACGATCGTCGGTCTGTTTCTCGACGGGGACGGCGGGGCGGTGACGGATGCCGTTGTTCAACGGATCGCGACGCTGGTCGATTTGGAGTCTCTGACCCTTGCCTTTATCCCTACGCCTGCACCGGCAACGAAAGACGCCCTGCCTCACCTGGCCGCCCTGGTGAATCTCCGCCATCTGTTCTTGGGACGGATCGGCCCGCGAGATACCGACGTCGCATTTTTTCAACAGTTGCGACGGCTGGAAACCCTGAGATTGGCAAGTTTCGGCGCCCCTGGCTGGGAACAGCACGTCGCGACACTGTCATCCCTGACACGCCTCGAACTCTACTTGGTCCCCGCGGCCAACCTGGAACTACTCGGGCCTCTCCCCCGATTGACCACATTGCAACTCGGCGGTCGTTCCACAAGTTATGACGCTCGATTCGCGGACGCGCAGCAATACGCGAAGGTCGTGCCGTGGTGTCGCATCGATCTCGTTGGTGTTCCGGGTCGCGACACGACCATCGAGCCAACCGCCCCGCCGCCAAGCTCCGCCTCCCACTCAAGCGACGATGCCCCGCCGCCGGCCGTCGCGCCGTTTGACGCCGCAGCAGCGAAGGCCCATCAAGAGGCCTGGGCAAAGTATCTGGGGGTGAACATCGAAGCCCCCAATAGCGTCGGGCAGGCGATGGTGCTCATTCCACCGGGTGAGTTCCAGATGGGCAGCACCGACGAGCAGATCGACGCGGCGGTGAAGGTGGCTGAAGCAACGAATTCCACCGATCGTCCTCTGATCGCACGAACTCAAAAGGGCGAGCGGCCACGACACAGGGTCGTCATCACCAAGCCGTTCTTCATGAGCGCCACCGAAGTGACGATCGGCCAGTTCAAAATCTTCGTGGAGGCCTCCAAGTACGTCACCGAAGCAGAGCACGATGTACGGGCAAGGCGTCTGACCGATGGCGTGACGGATGAAAAACAGCAGCAGAACTGGCGCACGCCCGGCCAGGAAGTGGACGACACGTTTCCGGTGTCACACGTCACCTGGAACGACGCCGTGGCCTACTGCAAGTGGCTGTCGTCACAGGAAAAGAAGACCTACCGCCTTCCGACCGAAGCCGAATGGGAGTATGCCTGCCGAGCCGGCACGACGACGCACTACAGCTTTGGCGACGAACACCAGGATCTCCTGAAATACGGCTGGCTCAAGAAGATCGCCGGCGGCAAGGCGCACCCAGTCGCCAAGCTCCTGCCAAACGGCTTCGGCTTGTTCGACATGCACGGCAATGTGCAGGAGTGGTGCGAGGACTACTACGACGAAACGTGGTACGAGAAAACACCGTCCGATGACCCGACCGGCCCAGGTGCCGGCAGAGATCGCGTGCTCCGCGGCGGCGCACATGCTCACGGTGTTGTCTATGGTCGCACCGCGAATCGCCACCCCTCCGTTCCGACGAGGCAGGTTCCGTACATCGGCTTTCGGTGCGTCTCGGAGCGGTAAGGGGCGGTGCATCTGAGCGACAGGACGGCCCAGATCGACGTCCTATACGACAAGTTCCATGTCCCCATGCTCACAAGGCGATCGGCTGCCTCAGGATCTTGTGGAAGTGCCGTTGACCGTCCTATCCTCTTTTCAGGCCACAGTGAGTCCGGCCACACGACGGGTTTCGTCGTACGAGCGAAGTCCCGCAGTCGCCCCCACGCCCGTCACGCAACAGGCCGCGGTCGCGGCAGCGAGCAGGCCGGCTTCCCGTGGCGGCATCCCGCGAACAATGCCCGTCACAAGGCCGGCCAGAAAGGAATCGCCCGCACCGGTGGTATCTGCCACAGGACCAGGAGCGGGCACGCACGGGATGTCGAGGAACTCGCCGGGCGCCGGGCTCAGGATCGCTCCGTCGGTGCCCGCCTTGACGCCCACCCACCCTATGGCTCCGAGGGCGCGGTATCGATCGATGATCTCCCCAGGGGTCCGGCACCCGGTCTGAGATGCCGCCTCATCGAGACTCGGCACATAGAGATCGACCTGCGGCAGGGCTGGACCGACGTGTTCCAAGCTGCCGCCCGAACCACCCGTCTCGAGCGCGACGCGGCAACCGACCGAGCGGATGGCCGCGATGGCCTCCGCCAAGTCGGGCTCGAGCGCCGGCAGGAGCCCGGCATAGCCAAGAATCACCCAGTCGGCCCGACCGAACGCCGGAAGCTGCCTTCGGATCCACGCCAGGTCAATCCCCGCACACGCTCCCCCATGATGGGCGAAGGTCCGCTCACCCGAGGGATCGATCAGCACAGCCGTGGTGCTCGAAGCGAGGGTAGGGACGGCCTCGACCATCGACGCGTCCACCTGATCGCTGCCTAGTCGCAGGCGAATGTGGTCAGCCCACGGATCGGCTCCCACAAGACTCGCGGCCGCCACCGACAGGCCGAGACGTGCCAGGGCGATGCCGGTGTTGCACACGATGCCCCCCGTCGTGATCTCGATCGGGTCGACGTGGAAAAGCCTCCCACCGCCGACGGGCTGCCCGAGCGGCACCGGTCGCACGAGGATGTCGGCCACGCAGGTGCCCGCGACCACGACGTCAAACCGCCGACCATCAGTCACGACACCACCCCCTTGATCCTATGGCGATCAACAAGTTCCATGTCAGCGACCGGCGGCTGGCAAGGGATCGGGGCGGCGATAGGCGCCGCGCGGCCCGGCCTCTTTCATGATCCGCTGCGATTCCGCGGGCCAGGCCGCACCTTGAACCTGCACGTTGTTGGTGACGATGTTTTCCTTTTCGATGATCCTTGCCAGTGGACCGTTATGATAATTGCGATCAAACGTGTTCTTGTAGTTGGGCTTGTTGCCCGAGAAGAACGCCGCCTCCACATTCTCGATGACGTTGTCTTGAACCAGCTTGAAGCAACTCCCGTTGTCGAGATAGATGCCGCAGATGCCATAATTGCCGCTGAACTTCGAGCGGACGATATCGTGAACGTAATTGTCATGGATCTTCATGCCCGGAATCTTGCCGAGCGTGTAGATGCCTCCACCATCGTCGTGCAGTCCCATGGTGCGGTGAATCAGGTTGAATCCGACATCGTGGTTTCGTGCGGTACCGTCCTTGTCGTCCCAAGACCACCCGGTGCTGATGCCCGTATAGCGAACGTCGCGGATCTCATTGTGAAGGATGGCGATGTCGGGCGTGCGGGCCACCAGGATTCCACACCCGTCTGAATAACACATGCCGATGCGCTCGATGGTGTTGTCCATGACCTTGTTCCCTGACGACCTCTTGTCATTGAGCAGCACGTAGATGCCGCCGGCCGCGGTGTCGATCACGTGGTTGCCAACGATCGTGCAATCGCTGACCACGTCGTTGACGGCGGCGATTCCATGGGCACCGGTTCGCGTGATGGTGCATGAACGGATCTCGACATTCTTTGCGTTCTGCAATTGCACAGCCGCGGGGACAGGAGATCTGTTGTCGGTCTCCAGCCATGTCGCCGACTGCATGATTTGATAACCGTGCGTGCTGGGCTTCGTCCAGTTGCTGTATTGAAAAGTGATGCCCTCGAACAGCAGGTCGTGCACAATCGCGTCCGGTGAATCACCGCGGATGTCGAAGAGCGTTTCGGCCACGGGCACGACGACCTTGATGGGTGGCGTGTCCTCATTTCTGACTTTGTAGAAGAGGGTATCGGTCTTCGTGTTCAAATAGAACTCGCCCTCGGCATCCAGAAACTCGTACGCGTTTTCATACCAGTGGGGCGTGCCACCTTGCTCCATGTGAAACATCGAACGAGCTGCGTTCTCGGGCTCCTGAAAGCTGATCATGTCGCCTGCGATGCTGGCGATGCGTGCCCGCTTCTGCTTCCAGTGGGTGACCATCACGACCTCCACCTCGTTCAGATTGCTCCACGTCTCCCAGCCCTTGAACTCCTCGGGCTTGACCTTGAACTGATACGGGGCCTTTCCGGTGACGCCTCCACCGGTCAAATACCCCTCCAAGGTCACCTCGCTTGTCAGGTTCGGATGGCGGGCGCGAGTCCCCCGAACGCCGTTGACGTAGATCTGGCGAAACTCGAGGTCGCCCACGTCAGCCATATAAATGTTTGCCGCCTTGTCGTGTACCTTCCAGCCCTTGATCGCCCTGCCTCCACTGACGACAGGGATCTCACCGGCGACGGCTTTGTAGGTGATCGTGTGGCCGTTGGTGCCGGAATCGTCGGCATCGAACACCACGGGTTCAGACACCTCATACGTTCCGCCACCGAGATAGACCACGATGTCGTCAGTCATCTTGCCATGGATCGTGGCCACATGATCGCGGGCATGGGCGATCGTCTGAAAGGGCTTGGCCTTGGTGCCGGGGTTCTTGTCGCTCCCTGAGGGCGAGACATAGAACTCCGCCTGTGCCGCCCAAAGCGGCGACGCCATCGCCAGAAAAAGGATGGCACATGCCATTCCCCGTCTCCGAAACCGTCGACCTGTCGTGTTCATGATCATGGAAAAAGTGATCCGTTTCCGTGTTGGGCAGGGAGCAAAGGACTACCGAGGAATCTTGTGGACGGTGTACCAGGCTTCGCCATGCAAGAGGTTTTCGCCGTCGGCGTCGGCGAGTGGGGCGAAGGTGAACTCGTAGACCATGCCAAGAGGATGTGTTTCGACGGGGAACTTCATGGTGAGGGTCTTGCGGTCGCTCGAGACCTCGACCGAGTGCACGGGAACTGCCTGTTCGTCGGCCTTGGGTGAACCGTAGGCGCCCGAATAGACATAGTGATAACGCTTGACGCGACACATCGCCGGATCGACCCTGGCATCGGCGGCAAGAGGCTTCGTGAAGCTCACGGCGAACCCTTCGCCTTCAGGCTGGATGCGCATGGAGTGGATATCGAACGGCATCGTGCCAGTGGGAACCAGTCGCTCGAGGCCGCTCGACAGCGACGCCATGTAGAGCGCATGGCCCGGACCGAATGTCATCCGTTGGCATCCCAGCGGCTGATCCTTGATGAAGCGGAAGCACGCGCCCTGATACTCCCCGTCGATCTTCTCGAGGGCGATCCGCATGAGGCCCGTGTTCGTGCCGTACCCCACGTCACCGACGAACATCTGGTCGGCAAAGGGTCCAAACTTTCCGCCCGTCG
>JBGTGN010000149.1:0-8822 GCA_041746715.1 Pirellulales bacterium
GGCCAACCTTCCAGCCGCTGCGGCTGGGGGTCGATGGTCCCTGGGTGCCAACGGCCCGCACGCTGCTTTGCCCACCATGCACCAGCGCGCTTGGCACACCAGCCGCGGCAAGCAGATTCATGCCACGGTCAATCGCCCACCCCTTGCCAATGCCTCCGGGATTCAGGAGCGTGCCTTCGACCCCCACTCGAACGCGGCGGCCCGCCTCGTCGATCTCCATGTGCCTGGTGCCAGCGACGGCCATCGCGGCGGCAAGCGCCCCGGCATCGGGCGTGCGACCCTGCCGCTCGAAAAATCCCCACGCCTTCACGAGCGAGCCCGCGGCGATGTCGAACCCGCCCGCCGTGCGTGCATGGAGCTCACGGGCAAGTGTGAGCATGGCCAGTGTGTCGGCCGAGACCACAACCCACTCGCCCGCAGCGGCATTGATCCGACCCAGCTCGCTTGAGTCACGATAGATACTGATCCGCGCCTCGATCGAGTCTACGCAATCAAGCACGGCGATGCCGAGCTCCGTGGCCTCCGGCACCTCGCCGGCGTTGAAGACCACCTCGAATTGGCAGCCCATGGCATCGCGGCCAACGACAATGCTGTGGACTTCTGCTTCGGGCATGGCTTCATCGTACTCAGGCATCATGGCCTCGCTCGCCGTGTGGTACATTGCCACCGATGCGAGCGGGCCGAATCCCGCCGATTTCCCCTGAGCCTTTTGTGGTTGGAGGCCTTTGCCGTGCGAACGAGTTTGAGCGTGGTTCTGTCAGCGTCGGTTGTCCTTGCCGTGGCATCTGCCCAGATCGTCGCGGGCGAACCAGCCGCCGAGCAAGCCGTCATCCCAGTGGCATTCACGATCGCCGATGGGAGCCTGTCGCTTGCGGCGCCGGAGGGGTTTGTGCGGGTGCGTCCGTCATCGGGCATGATCGAGACAGAGTTTTCGATTCCATCGGAGGGCAAGGGGGACGACGGTGCCGAGCTGCCGCCTGGTCGCATGACGGTCATGGGAGCTGGCGGCACGATCCAGGCCAACATCGACCGATGGTGTGGCCAGTTCGCGCAGCCTGACGGTGGCGACACGAAGGAAAAGACGACGACCAAAACATTCAAGGTGGCCGGGTCGAGTGTCACGCTCGTCGATATTCCTGGCACGTATCTCGATCAGCCAGGCGGGCCGTTTGCTGGTGGCAAGGTCGTTCAGCGGCCGGGCTACCGAATGCTCGCGGGTATCGTCGAGACGCCGAATGCCGGCAACTATTTTCTGAAGTTTTACGGTCCCGCGGCTACGGTGGAACGTCATGCCGATGACTTCAAGAAGATGCTCGAGGGCATGGTGGTTGCCACGCCGAAGCCATGAAAGTTCAAGACTTCCTCGAGCACCACGGCATCGCGGGGAATCCATTTGCTGAGGAAGACGCGCAGACCGACGCTGTCTTCAAGCGGGATTGTCTCGAGACCACGTTCCATCCTGCATGGGACAAGGTTCTCGGCAGCCCAACTGATCCGAGCACCTCGATCGTGTTTGGAGAGAAGGGGAGCGGGAAGACAGCGCTCAAGCTCCAGATGGTTCGCCACCTCGAGCGGCATGACGAGGCGCATCCGCAGGCCCGCTGCCTCGTCGTGCTCTACGACGACTTCAATCCGTTCCTTGATCGCTTTGTGGCCCGTGCGGCCCACGGCCGCTCCGTCGAGAAGGCCCTCGCGCAGTGGAAGCTCTGGGATCATATGGACGCGATCCTGTCGCTCGCGGTGACGCAGCTTGTCGATAAGCTCGTGTCTGGCGAGCGACCGCCGCGGCTCACGCATGCCCAGGCTCGGGATATCGCGCTTCTCGCCGCCTGCTACGACCAGTCCACCGCAGAGCCGTTTCCCATGCGGTGGCGACGGCTGCGATGGCGCACGGGCTATCACGGCCGGTTCGGCGGTTGGCCGCGGATGCTTGGATTTGGAGCCAGCGTCCTGGCAGTGATTGCGATCGTGGCGGTGCTGGCCGCTGGGAAGGCCGAGTGGCTCACCTGGTGGCAGCCGTGGGCGCTTCTCGGCGCCGCCTGGATTCCCGCGGGGATGCGGCGGCTCAAATCGACCTGGCGTGCGTGGCGGATTGTCTCGGGCATGCGCACGGGCAATCGCACGGTGGGGCAGTTGGCTCAGGCTCTTGCCTCGATGCCCGAAATGGATCTCGCCGGGCAGCCGCTCCCGGCCCATGCCCGCTCCGACGATCGCTACGAGCTTTTCGCAAAACTCCAGGGCGTGCTGACGACGCTCGGCTGGTCGGGCATGGTGGTGATCGTGGATCGTCTCGACGAGCCGCACCTCATCAATGGTTCTGCCGAGCGGATGCGGCTGGTGATCTGGCCGTTGCTCGACAACAAGCTCCTCAAGATGCCGGGGGTCGGATTCAAGCTGTTGCTTCCCGAGGAGCTCTACCGGTTCATAGAACGTGAGGATGAGCAGTTCAACCAGCGGGCCCGGCTCGACAAGCAAAACCTCGTGCCGTCACTCGAGTGGTCGGGTGAAACGCTTTACGACATAGCCTCGACCCGTGTGAAGGCGGCGAGTGTCGGCGATCCGCCGGCCACGCTCTCGGCGCTCTTCGATGAATCAGTCGATCAGCGTCGGCTCATCGACGGTCTTCGAAGCCTGCGGGTGCCGCGACAGCTCTTCAAGTTTCTCTATCGGCTCCTCGTGGCGCATTGCCACGCCCACACGGCCGAACAACCGGTCTATCGGATTCCCGTGGAGCGTTTTGATACGACACTCGCCGTGTTTCGTCGCGACCAAGACGCCTTCGATCGCGGCCTCGCGCCTCGCTAGCCGGAGGTGGGACGGGTCAGGGGCACCGCCCGCGGGAGCGTGGCTGCGAGGGCCTCATCGAAGGATACGATTTCGGCCACAGGAAGTGTCGTGATTGGGGCCGGGGCCGGTGGAGCCATCGCTGCCGTGGGCGTGGTGGCAGGCGGCTGTGCTGCGGTGGGCTCGGCCTGCGATTCGAGTGGAATCCGAAAGCGTGCCCCGCAGGTGGGGCAGATCCCCTTGCGACCGGCGAGATCGTCCTTGACCTTCACTCGGTGATGGTTGGGGCAATACGCGACGATTCCCATGCAAACGATCCTTGACGTTGTGAAACCGATTATCGTCGCCGCCCACCTCCGGTGCCGCAAGGGAGGCCCAGAGGCTTGCCCGCCTCCGAAGGGCCGGCATAATCTCCAAGGCTGCCTCGCTGTGATGTCCGCAGGTGTGCCGCCCCCAGTCCAGGAACCTATGAATGTCACGCGGCCCCGCACCTGAGCAGGAGCACGAGGAGGAAGGACCTCTCGAGATCGCGGTCGTCGGCGATCTCACCGAGAAGGAACAGGACATCACCGAGCGGCTCCTGGGCATCGCTCCCGGCGGCGAGTGCACGATCTATTTCGACTCGCCCGGTGGCAGTCCTTACTGCGCCATGTCGCTCGTGACGCTCATCAGGCTTCGCGGCATCCATGCCGATGCGATCGTCACCGGCGAGTGTTCATCGGCCGCGCTGTGGCCCTTCGCGGCATGCCGCCGCCGGATCGTGACGCCCTACAGTGTCTTCCTCTTTCATCCAATGAAGTGGCAGAGCGAAGAGCACATCGGTATCCGTGAGGCCGCCGAGTGGTCACGACACTTTGCGGCGCTCGAAGGCGACATGGATGTCCTCCTTTGCGAGCTCTTCGGCACGTCCGAGGCACTCATCAGCGAATGGATTCGTACGCACCGCTATGTGACCGGCCGCGAGATGGCCGACGCTGGCCTCGCCGAGATCGTATCGCTGAAGGCCCTGCCGCAACTCCTGCCGTCGCGTGGTCCGAGTCAGCGGTAGGACTCGTGGCAGCCACTGCACGCCTTTGCGATGCCGCTCGCGGCAGCGCGGGCTGCCTCGTAGTCTTTCTTGAGGCAGGCTTCTCGCACTCGCACGGCGGCATCCCGCATCGCGTGGCTGAATTCGAGATACGACTCGTCGTCGTGATATTCAAAGTCTGGCTGCCCGATGACCTCACTGATGGCCGCCACGATCTCGGCCTCATGAAAAATCTCGGCCTGTAATTTTGAAAACTCTCCCGCAGACGAAAGCCCAGCCGCCACGGCCTTCTCGGCTTCCTCCAGCCTTGCCATGAGCGCGGGTCGCGCGGCTGTCTGGCTCCAGGCAAAGTCGTCGTCACGTTCGGGTTTGCCCTGGGGACTGCTCCCGTTGAGCATGAGCTGGAGGTCTTCAATTCGCAGTTGCGACTCGTTGAGGGCCTGATCGGTCGCCGTCTTGCAATTGAAGCCGGCCCGGGCGAAGAGGTCGCGGGCTGTTACGGCGTCCCTTTTCCAGCGAACGTCTTCGTCGTGAGCCGCGATTACGCCAAACGCGACGGCCAGCATGCTGAAAGACTTGCGGGCCTGGTTGTATCCTCCGCCCTTGAACGTCGATGGGGTCGTCACGGTTTCGGCCACGAGGTCCTTCTGCGTCTTGATCTCATCGACAAGGGTGTCTTCCGAAATAAGCGAGGACCACTTGAAGCCGCCCTCGGCGCTCGCGGCCGGTCCCGTCGCAGCCTGGCCCCCATTGTGAGATCCTGCGGAAGCCGGGCGTGCGGCGGTGGAAAAATCAGGCCGCGGCCCAGAGAGGACGCTCAACGCGTCGTCGTAGAAGGTGCCGGCGGTGGCCTTGTCCCATTCGGCGGTGGGCGGTGCCGCCCGGCGGACAGGTGGCTTGGCTTTCGGACCCGCGGCAATCACCACCAGCGGGCTCGCTGCGAGGAGAACCGCGAACCCCACTGCTATCGGCGGCCGCCGTCTCTTTGTGTCCATCGACATCGCTCCTGGTCGCTGCACCGAAAAGGTAGTAGGTCGGCCGATGAATCCTATCAAAATGATGGCTGTTTCCGGCCTGAAATCGTCTTGACGCCCCGGGGCCGTCCGGTCACTCTCCCCCCACCATACGCCCCTCGGCCATCACGCCGAACCAGGGATCCCCTTTCGGAGCAACGGCCTGCCATGCGATTGCCCGCCTTTGAACTCACCTCGTTTGCTGCGCACGCGGTCCTCGCCATGGCCATGATCGCGTCCCTTGCCCTTTCTGGCTGCTCAACGGCGCCACAAGGGGGGGATGTTGTCGCAGCAGCCCAGCAGACGGTGGTGTCGTTTCTCGAGGCTATCCGTCGAGGCGATGACGGGACGGCCCAAGGCCTTCTGAGCGTGGCTGCTCGAACCAAAACCGAAGAGCTGGGCCTCTCTGTCGCGCCGCCGGTCGAAGATACAGCGACCTACGCCATCAAGGAGTGCGAGGTGGTGAGCGAAGAGGGCGACCTTGTCCATGTGGGGACGACCTGGACCGACACTGACGCCGATGGGTTCAAAACCAGTGACAATGTGGTGTGGGTCGTTCGGCTCGAACCCGAGGGGTGGAGGGTCGTGGGGATGGCAATGCGGATTTTTGACGACCTCCCGCCGCTTCTCCTCAATTTTGAAGATCCCGAAGACATGCTGGCCAAGCAGGAATTGGTCGCCCAAGAGCTCCAGCGACGGGCTTCCGCGGCCGAATCGGCGACAGACCAGCCCCGGACTGCCGGAAATCCGCCGAAATCTACTAGCCCTGGGCCAAAGTAAGACGAGCCCGAGGGAAGCAGCGGCAAAGTCGTGTAAATCGGCACTCTTGCCGTAAATTGCCCATGTTTCTTGACATGAGCAGTCCTGCTGCTAGTGTTGTCAAACATTCCCTCTGTCGGCACAGTTTGCCCATTCCCCGCGTTTTCGCGGCAAGACTGGTTGGATTGGCTTCCTTAGGGTGCGTTGAGACATCGGTTGCTGCGGTCCGGTGGCCGTCCCGGATCGAGGTTCTGTTCGTGACGGCTTCGCGGGCGTAACAACTGCGTTCGTTTTTTTCCCTGGTGGAGGTTTTTCTTATGAAGCGTTTTCTCGGTTTTTCGTTGGCGATGTTTTTTGCCTTGATGGCCATCGCCCTCGTCGGTGGTGACAACGGCGCTGTTGCCGGTCACGGCTGCCACGGTGCCCGTCGTTGCCACGGCAAGGAGCGTTGCCATGGTCGCGAGCGTTGCCATGGTGAGCGTGAGCGTTGCCATGGTCGCAAGCATCGTCGTTGCCACGGTGAAGTGGCCACGTGCTGCGAGCCCGTTTGCGAGCCATGCTGCGAGACTGCTTGTGGCGGTTGCGGCGAAGCAACTGGCTGCTCGGGTTGCACCAGCGGTTGTGCCGGTGGCGACTGTGGTGGTGAGGCTGTGATCGAGTCGGAAGGCGTGCCAACTGAGGCTGCTCCGGCCGCTCCGGAAGCCGACGCTCCGCCTGCTCCTGCGAGCACCTGAGCAGTGACTCCTATTCAGATTCGCTGGCTTCAAGCCAACCGAGTCTGACTGGAGCCTGAGCAAAGACGCCTGGGCTTCCCGCAAGGGAGGCCCAGGCTTTTTTTCGTAGCCAACCTACTCGGTGGGCGGCCCGTGATTCGGAGCTGGTGGCTGAATGGGGGGCGGAGCCTGCGGGCCGAAGAGGCGTTCACGCAGGCGGCCCCTTCGCGGCGGTGGAACCTCCCCCGCTTCTTCCTTTGCCCGCCGCTCGGCTCGACGGCGGGCAACCTCGTCGATCACGCTTCCGACAATATCGACCACATCGTCACCTGAAATCGCCGCTGCTGGCGTGTCATCGGCCGTGTCGATAGGGGGCTCTGTCGCCGAGGCAGGTATGACGGGCCGCTCCCCCCGCACTCGCTCAAGAATCTCGGGAACGCGTTCCAAGAGATCAAGCGCGAACTGTTCTGCTGCCTGACGAATCGAGCCGTCGAACACCACGCGTGGTTCATCAAGCGTGCCAGCCACGCCCAATGAAATCGTCTTGCCGGCAAGCGCCGCCAACACGGGCCGGTCCTGCGGCAAGTCGGCCGGGATCGGGAGGGCAAGCTGAAGATCAAGGGCGCGGTCATCGAGGCCCACCGTGCCACTGGATTGCACGTCGAGCCGTCGCCCGTTGGGAAGGGGCACGCCAAACTCCAGACCTTCGTGGGCCACCAGTCGGTCTTTGAGGCGAAACCTCACGTGCGATTCGTCGGCGATTCGGATCGACGTAGGTCGCGGGAAACCAGCTGGAAGTGATTCAATAAGGTCGGCCACCAGCGGCCCTGGGCCCACGACAACTTCGTGCATGGCCAGCGTGCCCGAAAGAGTGCCGCCGGCGGGATCACCGACCGGGAGTCGGGCTCGATCGAGTGACAACGAAAACCGCCCGCTCGTTCGTGCGGCATCAGCGAGCACCGGTGCGATATAGGCGAGGACTCCCGATGCCACGGGAGGATCCATCCTCGCATCGGCCAGCAGGTGTACTGGATCGATGGTCCATTCACTGAAGCCATCCTCGCGCGAGGCAAGTGAGGCGCGGATCGTGATCGGGTCGCTCACCCATGTTTCGACGGTCCAGGGAGCTGTGATTCGAACCAAGGCGTCTTCCACCTCGATCCGCACATGTATGGCGGCACGACGCGGCCTCGGCAGTTGAGGTTCCGCGGGCGCATCGATGGTCTTGAAGAGGCGTTCGATGTTCGTGTTGTGGTCTTTATCAAACGCCAGATCGACTGTTGGGTGTTCGACTACAAAGCGACCGAGATCACCCCCCGAGATGAGCATGGCGAGCATCCCATGGTCGCCCTCGACACGCGGGATGGAGAGTGGCGGTTTGGTACCGTCCGTCGGTGTGATCGTGATTCCTTCGAGAACGATCGGTCCCACCCAGCCAATTCGCACTCGTTCAAAAGAGACGGTGCCATCGAGGTCTGGCATCAGGCTCGCCACGATCCCGCTGAGCCGCGAGGGGGTTGATAGCCACCAGGGCAGCCCGACACCAGCAATCAGCATGAGGATGACGATGCCCGCAATCGTTGCCCGTACGATGCGTGCGAACCAGCGGCGACGCTTGGCACGAGGTGGCTGCGAGGCGGGGGCGGGCGTGGTACTGACCATGGGTCGAAAACCTGGAAGGCGGTGCGGCGGCGGAATCCGCAGTCTACGCCATGGCCAACCCCCCTTGGGAGGATCCCGTGCCGTGCTAGGATAAACCGTGCTTCAACGATCGTGGGCGTAGCTCAGTTGGTAGAGCGCTAGCTTCCCAAGCTGGATGTCGAGGGTTCGAGTCCCTTCGCCCACTCTTTACGCCTGTCGGGCCATCGATCGCCTTGGCAACGTCGGGGCGCCGGCATCCCTGCCGTCGTTATGTCAACCGTGGGGCGTTGAGGCCCGTGGCCTAGCGCTAGCGTGAGCCGCCCTTGCGGTAATCCCACGGCGCAACGGGGTTGTCTTGAGCCCAAAGACCAAGGCGTTGTTGCTGGGCCTGCTGCTGGGCTTCTGCGAGTGACGAATCACTCGAGTAGGTCGTGTAGTGCCAGGCGTTGCCCGTGGCCACCATCTGTCGGTTGACGTTGGTGCCATCCACGGAAATCTGGCCGATCCAGCGACCATACCGATCTCGGCCCTCAGTTGTTACCTCGACCGTGCGGCCAAAGACCAGCGACGCGAGGGCTTCACGCGAGACCTTGCCAAAATCCTGGCTGCTTTCGGGAGCGTCGATCCCAGCCAGCCGCACCTTCTGCTGCTGGTTGTTTTCATCAAGGCCTGTGATCGTGTCGCCGTCATAGACGCCCACCACACGCCAAAGATGCGTGGTCGAGGGCCGTGATGGTGGTGGCTGCGGTGACGAGTTTGCCGGAGAGACCGGCACCGTCGGTGGCGTCACCGACGGTAGCGTGGACGATGCGATGGCCGCCGAGGGCGCGGCAGACGGAGGCTGCGTGGCGGCGATGCCCGCCGCTGTGCCTGCGGCCGCGAAGG
>JBGTGN010000150.1:0-12424 GCA_041746715.1 Pirellulales bacterium
GTCGCCGAGGGCCTCAACAGCAAGATCATGGCAATCAAGCGGCGGGCTGGGGGCTACCGGAACGTCATGAACTTCAAGAACGTGATCTACTTCTACTGCGGCGGCCTACGGCTCTACCCATGAAGATCCCGGAAGGACCGATTTTCTTTCGTGCATGGGACCTTTCCCAGGCGGTGCGGTATCTCGGTGTGATGGTCACTGGATCGGCGGAAGCGTCGGTGACGGCAGGCGACCTTCTGACGCCGCAGGCCGTGTTCATGCTGGTCATCGCGACCGCCCTGGCATTCAGCCCGCTGTTCAGCCAGAGCTATCACTACCTCAATGACTGGGCGATCGGTCCGAAATCACGGGGAGCCGGACTCACGCTGGTGTTCCGGGCTGCGTGCGGCGTGTTCCTGCTCATAGCGTCAGCCACGGCCCTCATGTCGTCGCAGTTTCATCCGTTCATCTACTTCAAGTTTTAGTGTGATCCAATGGACGATCGCCATGCCATCCCATTCCGATGGAATACCCGCCGATTTTTGTCGGTCGGCTTCGTGATGTTGTTGGCCCTGCCCCTTCTCCAGGCCGCCGTGCCCTTTGTATCCGAGCGACCGTTGACCGGAGCCGAACAGAAACCGGAATCGATCAGGTTCTCGCTCAGCACCTGGCGGGACGGAACGTTCACCCAGGCCGTCGAACAATGGTTCACCAAGAAGGTCGGGTTTCGCCCGACACTGGTTCGACTGTCAAACCAAGTCCACATCGCGTTTGGGAACGACGCGTCGATGTCCGGCAATGAGCGCGTCCGCATTGGCAAGGATGGCTGGCTCTTTCAAAACGGTTACATCGCGAGCTATGAAAAACCGTCGCAGAACTTGACGGATGCCCAGATCGCCGAATTCGTATCGGCCCTTGAGGATTTGCAGGGACGGCTTCGAGCCCAGGGCAAGGCGATGGTGTTTGTCATCAGCCCCAGCAAGGCGGAAACGTACCCCGAGTTTCTTCCCGACGAGGCCATTGAACAGCGGAAGAAGTACACAGGGGTTTCCGATCTCGCACGCCTGCGGAAGCACCTGAGCGAAAGTGACGTCGTTTCCTTCGACTCCCCTGCCTACCTCCAGGCTCGCCGCGTCACGGATCCACACGTCCGGCTCTATGCCAAGACGGGAATTCATTGGACGTACCAGGCCGCATTCGACGTCTGGACGGAGATTCTGCAGCTCGTGAACCGTGAATACGGCACGTCATGGCCGATCCCCGAGCAAATCGCCGTCGAGTACGATGCCCCCCGTGGAACCGACGACGATATTGCTCGCTTGCTCAACCTTTTCTATCTGCCTGGTGAAGCAGAGCAACTTCCGTATCCGGTCGTCAGAACAAACGCTCTGCCGCTCGAAGCCCGGCCGCGAATCCTGTTTGCAGGAACCAGCTTCTCTCGGACACTCGTCCACTCGATGTGCCTTTCCGAGAGTGCTCGCTCCTGCGACTATCTCTTCTATACGTCACGGCAATTCTCGCTGCCGGATGTCAGGAGCCCGGCATCCGCCGGAAACCATGTGCCCATGAGAGGCCATCGCCTTGATGGCTTCGCCGCGGTGGACTGGAACACGACGCTGTTCGACAAACAGATCGTCGTTCTCGAGATGCTTGAGGTCAACGTCCGTCACTTCGTGTATGACGTTCACCACGCCGCGCTCGCAGCCCTCCAGGGACGACGCCCGGCCACCGAGCGTTTGGCGGCCCGCCCGAGGAACTGAACCTGCGTCGCGCGGCGTCAACCGATGTCGAGCCAGCGAGGAAGCGGGGCGTCGGGGGGGAGGCCGAGGATATTCCGGAGCTTGGCGAGATCAGCTTCGTCGAGCGGCACGAACACGACCGGGTCTTGGATGAGTTTTGCGTCGATGAGCCGATACCCGGTGACGTGGCCACCCTGGACGATCGGCGCTCGTCCATAGCCATACATCATGTTGTCAACGTTCTCGAAGAAGTTGCCGAGCGTCACGGCCTTCGGCCAAGGCCGGCGAATGAAATAGAGCTCGATCACGTCCCGCCAGAAGTGCGGCACGAATTTCTCACTCACATCGACGAACCCGACGCGGTCGCGGTTGGTGCCGGCGATGCAGATTGGCAGTGACACAAGCTGGAGGCCACGGCGTTTCACGTCGCTCGATACGCCGCCCAGAAGATTGATCGAAAAGTCGGCACTGAAGCAGTCGTCGCAGACAAGCACGACGTGAGACAGGTCCACAGGAGTCTTCGACGGCACGCCGTCAACGAGTGCCTTCGCAAGCCGCTCAAACCGAATGTGATAGCTCTGAATCTCGGTTGGGAGGCCGTGGCCGAGGACGATGACGCTCGTGGGCTCCCCTGAGGCCACCGCCGCCGTGACTGCCGTGAGAAAGCTTTCGGCCACTGTCTCGAGCGTCTTCGCGTCGTCGTCCTTCTTATAGATCACGGACTCGCAGCCATACGCATCGGCGATCGCGGTGATCTCCCTGGGCCCAAGGCCACGGTCGGGATCGAGCAGGCCGATCACCGTACGGCCAGGGGCGAGAACGGGCGTGTCACCGATCGCCTTTCGCTTCGCCTCGATGAACTCCGCCAGGGAGACGAGTGCCTCGACTCGCTTGTCGCCGTCGAATGCCGCAAGATCGTCGGCGTGCTGGAGGGCAAGCTGATGGACCGACGGCGCAATCTGCCGCCACTGCTTCGCCGTGCCGCTGAAGGCCTTCGCCACGTCGCCACCGACTCCGGCGTCGAATGCCGGAAAGCCCGAGGGCACCACCAGCGACTGGGCAAGCGCCGATCGAACCTCGCTCCCGCCGAGCAGGAGTGTCATCGCGATGAGCACGATTTTCTGGAGGCGTGTCATGGCCCCCAGCCTACGCGATTCTCACTGCGTCTGTTCGGCACGGCGAACGAGGTCGAGAAACTCGGCGCGGTAGCCGCCGTCATCGCTGCCGAGAGCCCCGGCGGCAATCTTCGCGACCATCGGCAGCGTGGCATTCCCCGCATGCTCACTCCCGCGAAGGAGCATCCCGAATGCCGCGACGGCTGACGCAAACCGAAGGTTTGTGGAGGCATCGTCAAACCGCTCTCCCGCATCGGCAAGCGGCACTTCAAGGAGCCGGCTCCTGTCGCCATCCGCCTGCTTGTAGAGGAGTTTTACCGTGAGCAGTTCGCGGCTCCCGTCACCCTCAACGACCGGGGCTGGATTCGGGGCGGCGTCTCGCTTGGGCTGGGGTTGATATTTCAGTGGCTCCGCACCCGATGATTCGCGGGCCTCGCCGGTCGCCAGAGGAAGCAATGGAACGGCCGTAGTCCGGCCGGGGCTTCGGTGCGAGGGCGGCGGATGCGCCGTCGATTCCGCGCGACTGCGATTGCTTTCTCCCAGGTGCCTCATGCGGCGTCAGCGACTGCTCGCGGCCTGAGTGCCGGAGGTGATCGACAACGAGATTGCGGCAGACTCGAAAAAGCCATGGGGCTACGCGGTCGCCGATATGGGTGCGTGACTCGCCGCAGATCGCGACAACCGCGTGCTGCACGGCGTCGGCCGCCAGGTCGAGGTCACCGAGCAGGCGACGTGCATAGCGGGTCAGCGGTTGTTCGTATTGATCGACCGCCTCGAGCAGCCAGACGTGCGTTTCAGCGCTGCCAGACATTGTTTCGCTCCTCGGGCCGATTCACCGATCCGCGAGGCTTCGTCTCGGTCGAACGACCCTACCCGGTTTCCGGTAGCCACCCAACCAGATAACGGCCAGACGGCCCCAGCATTACAGCCGCTCTCTGGTCTCAAAGTGCAAGGCCAGCGTAGGCGGCAAGCGACGCGAAAATCGCAAGAACCACCTCGGAACACGGGTTTCTGGCGATCCGTCGCTGCACGGCAACGACCACCACAAGGATCGATCCGGCGACCGCGAACTCGACGGCAAGCACGCGAGGCATGGCTCCCTGGAGGCCACGAATCGCCATGAACGCAGCGAGGATGACGCTGCCAGCTCCAGCGGCCGGGAGCCGGCGGCGGCCCGAGAACTGCCCCGCTGCATAGGCCGCAAGATACATCGCGTATGGAAAGAACAACTCGCGGTTGCCGGTGGCGTGCGACACGCCGAGCCATCCGAGGGCGGGCATGATGCCCATGAGGGCGCTCAGCCTGAAGTCAGCCACGACCTGCACGACGCAGGCGAGCACCCCGAGGGCAACCCACGGCGGCCCACCAAACGCATGGGCAACAGCCAGGAACGCAAGCTCGAGAGCGATGAAGGCTACCGCGGAGGCACGGCGCGGAGCGGTCGCCCTGACTCCCAAAACCATTTTCACGTGTGGCCCTGCTGTCGGCACATCAAAAGGCTCGGAGACGACCTGCCAGCCGAGTCGTTCGTAAAAACCGATCGCTGGAGTGCGGGCGTTGCACCAGAGGATGCGGCCGGGCTCATCGCCTGTGGCATCATCCACGGCATACTGAAGCAAGGCTTTCCCGACTCCCCTGCCCTGCTCATGCGAGTCGGTCGCCATCCCGCGGAGCTGCCAGGCGGGATGGCCATCCCAAGACGATGGCATGAGCGTGAGGCATGTCACGATCGTGTCGCCATGCCGGGCCGCGTAGTGCCGGGTGCCGGAGGCGTCGTCACCTTCGAATCGGGCCGCTTCAAGAGGAAGCCCGTCGCGTAGAATCCGGTGCCTGAGGGGCAGGATTTCCTCGATCGTGGCACGGCGGCAGGCAACGTCACTGGGCATGGTGCTCCTATCATGCCCGGGCACGGTATGTTCTGCTCGTCACGCCTCCATAGCCTGGTGGTCATACACAGAAAGCCCCGCCAGCCATGACACGGTTCCTCGAGTATTGCTCGCTTGCTTTTCCTCTCTGGGTAGCCGGAGCCTGCGGTCTTGCGATTGTGTGGCCTGAGAGCTTCACATGGTTCAAGGGTCCGATGATCGTGTGGGCCCTCGCGGTGATCATGCTCGGGATGGGCATGACACTCGCGCCGACCGACTTCACCCGCGTGGCATCGCGGCCGGTGGCAGTCGTCACGGGCTTTCTCGCACAGTTCACAATCATGCCAGCAGCCGGCTGGTTGATTGCGACGCTCCTTGATCTGCCTACGCCGTTTGCGGTCGGGCTGATTCTCGTTGCGTGCTGTCCAGGAGGGACGGCATCCAACGTCGTCACCTATATCGCCAAGGCCGACGTTGCCCTGTCGGTCACCATGACCACATGCTCGACGCTCGGTGCCGTCGTTCTCACGCCGATCCTCACCAGCATGCTCGCGGGCCGCCTCATGGAAGTGGATGCCCTCGGGCTTTTTCGGGATACGCTCCAGGTGGTGATCATCCCGGTGGCGATCGGCGTGGCACTCAATCGGTGGGCCCCCAGAGCCGTGGTGCGTGTGCTGCCCGCGGCGCCGCTCGTGAGTGTGCTGGCCATCGCGCTCATCTGTGGGAGCATCATTGGCCAAAACGCCCAGGACGTGCGAGAGAGCGGCCTCACGCTCCTTGCGGCGATCGTGCTGCTCCATGCCACTGGGTTTGGGGTGGGCTACATGTTTGCCCGCGTGTTTCAGCTTCCACCGATCGTGGCCCGCACGGTCTCGATCGAAACGGGGATGCAAAACTCCGGGCTCGGTGTCGTGCTGGCCAAGGGAAACTTTCCCACCGAGCCCCTCACGGCGGTACCGGGCGCCATCTCCGCGCTCGCCCACTCTATCCTCGGCAGCGGTCTCGCCGCCGTATGGCGGTGGCGAACCCCGCGCGAGTGAAGGTAGCCTTCACGTTCACGCGGCGCGGGCTTGTATGACGGACCCTCTGAGTGAGCAGCCGAAGCGTCGCTGTTTCGGCGATTCTGGAATCACCGCCTCCCGTCAGGCCGAGGCTACACTCAGGGAATGACTGGGCGACAGTTCTATGACTGGCAGACGGCGGGTGGCGCAGACGACGTCATGCGCATGGTCGATGCGCTCGAACGGGCAGAGTTGCACTGGTGTGCGATCGGCGGCATCGCCGTCAACCACTGGGCGAGCGAACCGATGGTGACCCGTGATGTGGATTTCGTGGTCGCGGTCGATGAAATTGAACGAGCGGTCATAGCACTCGAAGCCGTTGGAATGCCGGCCGAACGGCACGACTGGTCGATCAACTTCCGCGGCCACTCGGAGGTAAGCCTCCAACTGAGCACCGAGGATTTTTATCGAGATTTTCCTGCCCGGGCGGTCCCGGCAGACGTCCACGGCATTCTCCTGCGCGTGGCATCCCTCGCCGACACGCTTGCGGGCAAGATCAAAGCCTGGCGAACGCCCGAGCGACGTCCGAGTAAAGCGATCAAGGACCTCGGCGACATCGCGCGACTCATCGAGGCGCATCCACACCTCGAGGCGACACTCCCCGAGGATGTCAAGGCGGCCCTCGCTCGGTAAACCCAAGGCCTCGAAAACCGCGAGTAACTGCTGCCTCAATGCCGGACCGCGACCCAGGCCGGAGTTTCTCCATGATGGCCGGAAGAGAATCTGGGCGATCGGGATCTTCCGGTCATCGAGTACGGTTGCGAACGTGCCGCCCAAGTCGCCTACGAGGCGATGGGCCTCGTCACACAGCGCGAGGTCGAAAGATTTCCTGGCTCGCCGCTGAGCGGCTGCCACGCGGCCAGAGGATTGGTACGTCGAAATAACCACCGACCGCCGGGTTCGCTGCTTCGCGAGAAAGGCGGCGATGTCGACAGCGTTGGTGGTGCCGGGGAGCTCACGATCGCCTCCTGCCAATGCATTTCTGATGAGGCGACATCAAACACGAAACCCGCGTCGGTTGCTGAAGCATGGCGGTAGCCCCTCGCGGCGGCCTGAAAACTCGGCTGGGATGTGCAGCATCATTGCCTGACTCCGGCAGGCGACTCACGAGCCGTGGCTTGGTCCTACAAGGGGCGGCCGAGGTGCTTGACAGCCTGGCCTTCTGTGTATAGTGTACGCACGTATATACACAACAGCTCGGGTGGTTCGGGCAACGAGGGCCTTGGCCATGGTGACGATTCAATCGCGGGATATGTGGAGTGGCGGGGAGCTTCTCGGGCGGGAAGACTCGCGGGAGGCTGTGGCGACGGGCTTCCGGGCAGTCGATGCCCTCCTGCCGGCCGGCGGCCTCAGGCGGGGCAGCCTCGTCGAGTGGATCGCCGGCGATGATGACACGGCCGGCGACGCCACGGCCGGCGACCTAACCAGCGGGGCTGGAGCGGTCTCACTCGCGCTTGCTATCGCATGCCGACTGGCCAGACCTGCCTCTCGTGGTGCTTCCGGCCCACGAACAATTCTCGTGGTCGATCGCAGCGGATGGTTTCATCCACCGGCCGTGATGCCCTGTCTCGGCGACGCTCGCCAGCTCGTCGTCGCCCGGCCGTCGCACGACGACGATGAGATATGGACGATCGATCAGGCACTGCGGTGTAGCGGCGTGGCCGCCGTGGTGGCCTGGCCGCGAGGGATGAGCACGAGTGGCGGCCACAGACTGGCCACCGCGAGCAGGAATCGACATGGTTCACGGCAGCTCTCTCCGTGGACAACCGCAATGCGACGCTGGCAACTGGCGGCCCGGTCAAGTGGCGGGATCGGCCTCCTCGTACGGCCAGCCACGGCTGCCCGCGAGCCCTCATGGGCCGAGGCGAAGCTTGCCGTGTCGCCACTGCCAGGAGCGTCGCCACTGCCAGAAAGCACCCTCCTCACGCGGCGGCTCCGCATCGAACGCGTGGGCGGCGCCTGGAACGGTGGCCTCACAGGGCAGACCACCGAAACGGTGCTCGACCTGACGAGAGGCTGCGAGGGTGCGATTCCACATGAGATAGCCCGCAGTATCGCCTTGCGCTTGCCACGCGACCGCGACCGGGCCGCGCGCTGGCCACGTACCAGACAGGGAGGTGCCGCATGCCGCGCGTCATGACGATCTGGCTGCCGCGATGGCCCGTGCAACGGCGACTCGTCGAACGACCCGAGTGGCGGAAGCGGCCGGTGTTTGTCTGCCGCCGGGAGGCACGTGGGATCATGTCGGTGGTGTCGTGGGCCTGGGCCGAACCACCGAAGCGACAACAAGCAACCATCCAGCCCGGGATGTCGCTTGCCGAAGCAATGGGCGTGTTGGCACTCGCCTACGGCTCACGAGCCTGCCACGCCACCGAGATCGAGAACGATGATCCCGTGGCCGACATGGTCGCCCTCGAAAAGCTCGCCCGCATGTGCCGAAGGTTCTCACCGATCGTGGGCATTGAAACGGTGCCAATGATGCCTGGTCGTACGAAGGCCGGAACCGTGGCCGCGGCTGAATGCCTTTCTCTCGATGTCACCAACACAGCCGGCTTCTTCGGTGAGGAAGAGACGCTCGCCCGCACGGCCGCCTGGACTCTCGCGGCCCGTGGCCTCCATGCCCGCACCGCCATCGCGGATACACCCGCCGCCGCCTGGGCCGCCGTGCATCACACCGATCTCGTAGCGAAGGCGATGCACGTGGACGCGAGCGCGGCCAGACAATCCAGAGGCTCGCAACACAGCCGAAGCGTCGTCGTGCCACCAAGCGTGCAGCGGCTCGCCCGCGGCGAGGGAGCGGTGCTTGCTGGCTTGCCACTTACGGCGCTACGACTCGAGCCAGTTGCCATCGACATGCTCCACGAGATCGGCATCGACACGATCGGTGGCCTTCTTCGCCTGCCGGCCAAGAGCCTTGCCTCACGGTTTCCGGCGAGCGTCTCGAAACGGCTGGCCGAATTCACAGGCGCCCGGGCCGAACCAATCGAGCCACCCCGAGGCGAGCAACTGCCGCAGGCCTCGCATGATTTCGAGATGCCCTTGTCGCTCACCTCGGTCGATGAGGCCGCGATGGCAAGCCTCCTCGAGCAGCTCGTGGGGCGGTGTACGTCGGCGCTCGCTGCCCGTGGCGAGGGGATCATGTCGCTCCAAGTGCGGCTCGAGCCGGCTGTCACGACCACTGCCACGACGGCGCGCGCACCAACAGTGATCGATGTCGGCCTGTTTCGGCCGAGCGGTTCACCGCGGCATGTGTTCGATCTCGTGCGGCTGCGAATGGGCCGCACGAAACTGCCCCGTGAGATCGAGTCGATCGCCGTAGAGGTGATCGCCACCGGGCAGATCACATGCAGGCAGCGGCCGCTCTTCGACACCGGGCCGGATGGTCGCGCCAACCCAACCGCCGAAGCCCAGGCAATGGAGGTCGGCCTCTTGCTCGACCGTCTCGCCGGCAGGCTTGGCCGACCGGCCGTCTTTGAGCCGCAGCCTGTAGCCGACGCTCAGCCAGAACATGCCTGGATCGCCACGGCGCCCGGCATGGCAGCTTCACGAAGCAGTGGCGGGCGTTTCGCACGTGGAGTCAGCCGGCCAGCCTGGATGCCGCCGCGGCCGATTCCACTTGAAACCCCAAGTTGCAACCAGACGGTCTCGGTCGTGCCCGACGGACCACCGGTGAGATTTCAATTCGGCGGCATGATCCACCGCGTTGCGCGGGCCCACGGCCCCGAACGTATCGAGACGGCCTGGTGGCGCGGGCCGACGGTCCGACGCGACTACTACGTGGTGGAAACCGAATCGGGGGCGAGGTTCTGGCTGTTCCGGCGGCTTGGCGGCCGAGCCCGCGCGCCACGGGAAAGCGGCTGGTATCTGCACGGTGTCTTTGCGTGAGGCATGAGGGGATGGAGATCAAACAAATGAAAACTGATCCACCGTGGTATGCCGAGTTCCACTGCACGAGCAATTTTTCGTTTCTCGAGGGGGCGTCGCATCCCGAGGAGCTTGTTGCCCGCGCGGCAGCCCTCGGCTACGAGGCCATCGCCATCACCGACCGGGCCATGCTCACCGGCATCGTGCGGGCCCACGGGGCCGCCAAGGAGGCGGGGATCAAGCTCGTCGTCGGCGCCCATCTCGAACCGGTGGATGCCTCGCCGCTCGTTGTCTGGGTTGCCGACCAAAAAGGCTATGCCAATCTCTGCCAGTTGCTCACGCGCGGCTATGCCAGCGCGGCGGAGCAGGACGGTGCACTGCACATTAACGATGACGACGTGGCACCAGACCGTGCTGCGAGCCGCTGCCTTCTGACGCTCGACGATGTTGCCCGGCATGCACACGGCCTGCTCGCTGGAGTGCCGCTGGCCTTCCTTCGCGACGAACTTCACAGCACGTCTTCCGGCGATGATTCCTTGCAGCGAGCGACGAGAAAACTCTCGCCCTGGCAAGACATTTTCAGCGATCGGCTCTGGGCACTCGCCGAAGTGGCTCTCGAAGGAGACGATGCCGAGCGGCTTGCATGGTTCGGCCGCGTGGCCCGATTGGCGGATGTGCCAATCGCAGCGGCCGGCGATGTTCGCTACCACGAGCGGAGCCGCATGCCGCTTTTTGACGCGCTGGCAGCGGTGCGGCATCGCAGCACCGTGGAAGCCGTCTGCGGCAAGCTACTTTCCAACGGCGAACGACACCTTCATGAGCGGTGGCGGATCGCCGAGCGGTTTTTGGCACTCCCTGGCGCCGTCGAACGTTCCGTAGAAATCGCCGCCCGCTGCACCTTCTCACTCGACGAACTGAAATACGAATACCCCTCGGCCAAGGTGCCCCCTGGTCGCACGGCCGCCGAGCACCTCGCCGCGATGGCCTGGAAGGGCGCCCACAAACGGTATCCCGATGGGATCCCAGAGAAGGTGCGGGAGCTTGTCGCCCATGAGCTCGCGATCGTCACGGAGCTTGGCTACGAGGCGTATTTTCTGACCGTCTTCGACATCGTACGGTTCGCCAGACATCAGAAAATCCTCTGCCAGGGTCGCGGGTCGGCTGCCAACTCGGCGATCTGCTACTGCCTGGGCATCACGTCGGTCGATCCAGCCCGGATGAATGTCCTCTTCGAGCGGTTTGTGAGTCGGGAGCGGTGCGAAGCCCCCGACATCGACATCGACTTCGAGCATCATCGCCGCGAGGAAGTGCTGCAATACATCTACGAGACGTATGGCCGCGACCGAGCCGCGATGACAGCCGAGGTGATCTCCTATCGGCTGCGATCGGCTGTCCGCGACATGGGCAAGGCGCTCGGCCTCTCGCTCGATAGGGTCGATGCCCTGGCTACCGTGCTCGACGTAGGCGATCGCATCACGGAACTGCCTGAGCGGCTGGCCGAGGCTGGCCTCGATCCCACGAGCGACATGGGGGTGCGACTCGTGACGCTCGTCGAAAGCCTGATCGGTTTTCCGCGACACCTCGGTCAGCATGTGGGAGGGATGGTGATGACACAGGGTCGGCTCACCGATCTCGTGCCCGTACAGCCGGCCACGATGCCTGGCCGCACGATTGTTCAATGGGACAAAAACGATCTCGATGAGCTCGGCATCCTCAAAGTCGATTGCCTCGCCCTCGGCATGCTCACGGCGATTCGCCGCGGCTTCGATCTCGTGGAACAGGCGGGCGGCCCTGCCCTCACGCTCGCCACCGTGCCGGCTGAGGATCCGGCGGTCTACGAGATGATCTCACGAGCCGACACGATCGGGGTTTTTCAGATCGAGAGCCGGGCGCAGATGAGCATGCTCCCGAGGCTCCAGCCCAGATGTTTTTACGATCTTGTGATCGAAGTCGCGATCGTGCGGCCTGGGCCGATTCAAGGCAACATGGTGCATCCTTACCTGCGGCGACGCACTGGCGAGGAAGCCGTCACGTATCCAAACGACGCCATCCGCGAGGTGCTCGAGAAGACACTCGGCGTACCCCTCTTCCAGGAGCAGGCGATGCGACTGGCGGTGGTCGCTGCTGGCTTCACGCCGGGAGAGGCGGATCAGTTGCGGCGGGCGATGGGCGCCTGGCGGCGGCCTGGCGTGATCGACGAGTTTCACAAGAAGCTCGTTGATGGCATGCTCGCCCGCGGGCTCTCGCGAGAGTTTGCCGAGCAGGTCTTCGATCAGTTGCGCGGCTTCGGTGAGTATGGCTTCCCCGAGTCGCACGCGGCCAGTTTTGCACTGCTGGTGTATGTCTCAGCGTGGCTTAAGCACCACCATCCAGCGGCCTTCACCGCGGCGCTGCTCGCCAGCCAGCCCATGGGGTTTTATCCGCCGGCCCAACTTGTGCGCGATGCCCGAAATCACGGCGTGAAGGTGCTGCCGACCGACGTGAATGCAAGCGATTGGCACGCCACGCTCGAGCGAAAAGCCAGTGGCGAAAGCCGAAAGCGGAAAGCCGAAAGCCGGGGGGGTGTGGGGGCCTATTGGTCGGTCGATCCTGGGTCGGGAAACAACACCGATTCTTTGAGCACGTTCCAGCCAACGCTTCGGCTGGGGCTCGAGCAGGTGTATGGGCTGGGCGAGGCAGAGGCCGAGCGAATCGTAGCGGCGCGGCGTGCCGGGCCGTTTCGACTGCCGCGGGATCTCGCGAGACGAGCACGGCTCGACCGCGAGGCACTCTTGCACCTGGCCCGCGCCGGGGCGCTCGCA
>JBGTGN010000151.1:0-58825 GCA_041746715.1 Pirellulales bacterium
ACTTCCTTGGACTCGATCCACTTCATCATCTTCCGGAGGCCGCGACCGGTCTCGGTGAGCTTGTGCTCCCGCTCGCGTCGCCGCGTCGATTTGAACATCGCCGCGCCGCCACGGTTTTCCAAAATCCAGTCACGGGCAAACTCGCCAGACTGAATCTCCTCGAGGATCTTTCGCATCTCCTTGCGGGTCTCCTCGGTGATGATCCGCTTGCCACGGGTGTAGTCGCCATATTCGGCGGTGTTCGAGACGCTGTATCGCATGTACTCGAGCCCGCCTTGATAGAAGAGATCGACGATCAGCTTCATCTCGTGGAGGCATTCGAAATACGCCATCTCTGGCTGGTAGCCAGCCTCGACGAGCGTGTCGAAGCCAGCCTTGATGAGCTCCGAGACGCCGCCGCAGAGCACCGCCTGCTCACCGAAGAGATCGGTCTCCGTCTCCTCGGCAATCGTCGTCTCGATCACACCGCCGCGGGTGCCACCAATGCCCTTTGCATAGGCCAGGCCGATCTTCCGCGTGGCTTCGCTCGCACCCGTGCCCATCGCGATCAGGCAGGGAACACCGCCCCCCTTCACATACTCACTGCGAACGAGGTGGCCTGGACCCTTGGGCGCCACGAGCAACACATCGTGACCGGCAGGCGGCTCGATCTGGCCGAAGTGAAAATTGAACCCGTGGCTCGCCATGAGCACGGCTGCCTTCTTGAGGTTGGGCCGGATGCTCGCCTTATAGACATCCGCGGCGAGCTCATCCGGAAGCAGAATATTGATGACGTCGGCCTGCTTCACCGCATCTTCCACACTCATCGGCTCAAAGCCGTGGCTCTTTGCGAGGTCGTAGTTGGGACCGCCAGGACGCTGGGCGACGACCACCTTGAGTCCGCTGTCACGAAGGTTCTGGGCCTGGGCGTGGCCCTGCGAGCCGTAGCCAATGATGGCAATGGTCTTGCCTGCAAGATCGGCGAGGTCGGCATCGGCGTCGTAGTAGATCGTGACGGGCAAGGGAAAGACTCCTGAGAAGGGTTTTTGAGACAGAGAGAACGTGAGAAGAGAAAGCTCAGTACCAAATCACGCAAGCGATTCGGCACCGGCGTCGGCGTGAGGGCGAACACCAGCCTCGGCGTCGGTGAGCTCGCGGGTGGGGGGGCTCCCACGAACCATCGCGATGCGTCCGGTGCGAACAAGCTCGAGGATGCCGTGAGGACGCATCATCTCGACAAAAGCCTCGAGCTTCTTCTCCGTCCCCGAGATCTCCACGATGACGCTGTCGGAGGCGACGTCTACGATCCGTCCGCGGAAGATGCCGGCCAGTTCCCGAACCTCGGTGCGAGACGAACCCGCCTCGGCCGCCACCTTCACGAGCATCAAGTCGCGTTCCACGAAGTTTCGGGAACTGATGTCGTCTACATGGACGACCGTGACGATCTTCTCGAGCTGGCGACGAACCTGCTCGAGCACGCGGTTGTCGCCGCGGAGCACGAAGGTCATCCGCGAAAAGCCAGGGTCTTCGGTCTCGCCGACAGCGAGGCTGTCGATGTTGTAGCCGCGGGAGGCAAGCATTCCCGAGATGTGTGATAGCACGCCTGGGACGTTCTGGACCGTAGCCGAAATGACGTGCCGCATCGGGGAGTGCATTGCCTGAGTGAGGGAACGAAATCGAAAATCGACCGGAAAAAGCAGATTGTGGAGTGTAGCAGGCCGTGGAACAAGCCTCCCGCCGGAGGAGGCGGGGATCCCGCTGCCGCCCATCGCCCAAGGCCCGCCACGGGCAAACCATCCGTGCCAATTGACATTGGCCCGGAAAAGCCGATAGTTTGCGGTGCTGCCAGGTTCTTTTTGTCGTCCCTTTTTCCGTCCCCATTCTCCCGAGCGAGTCATCTGCACGTGTCGAACGTTTTGGCCCAGGAACTGATCGAAGCCGGCGTCCACTTTGGCCATCGTGCCAGCCGCTGGAATCCGAAAATGCGGCCCTACATCCATGGTCGCAAAAACCTCATCCATATTATCGACGTTCGCGAGACGATCCGCGGGCTGCTTCGGGCGCGGAAATACCTCAAGCAGGTCGCCACGACCGACAGCCTCGTGCTCTTTGTCTGCACGAAGCGGCAGGGCACCGAGGCAATCGCCCGTGAGGCTGCCCGCTGCGGCATGCCGTTTGTGAGCGAGCGCTGGCTCGGTGGCACGCTCACGAACTTCCGCACGATCCGCAACCGGCTCGCTAGGCTCGAAGAGCTCGACGACCTCATTCCGAGCGACAAGTTCCAAACCTACTCCAAAAAGATGCAGTCGTCGCTGCGCCGTGAGCATCGCAAGATGCTGCGAAATCTCGGCGGCATTCGCACGCTGTCGCGGCTGCCTGAGTGCCTCGTGGTGTTTGATCCGAAGAAGGAAAAGAATGCCATTAGTGAGGCTCGCAAGATGGGGCTTACCACCGTGGCCCTCATCGACACTGACTGCGATCCCGACCTCGTCGATCTCCCGATCCCAGGCAACGACGACTCGATTCGTTCGATCGAGTTGGTCGCTGCTCGGCTGGCCGACGCGATCCTCGAGGGCAAGGCCGAATCCGCCACGACCGCGCAGGCCTCGGCAGAGGGTGGCGATGCTTCGTCGGGCGATGGTGGCAAGCCGAAGCCGCGTGCCCGGCCGATGGTCGCCAAGCGTTCGGTGCCAAAGCCGGTAACCTAACAGCCTCGATCCTTCGCGGAGCGTGCGGTGGCATGCGGCACTCGAACCCGTGTGCCGTGGCCATACCGGCCGGCCGTATCGCCCCCGTCCCTTACCCACCGAAAACGTCCAGGAGCAGAACCCATGTCAACAATTACTGCGTCGGCCGTGATGGCCCTCCGAGAGAAGACCGGGCTCCCCATGATGGAGTGCAAGAAAGCACTCGCAGAGTGTGGTGGCAACACCGAGCAGGCGGTCGAGTGGCTGCGGAAGCAAGGCATCAAGACCCAGTCGATGCGGGCCGACCGCGAGACATCCTGCGGCCGGCTGGCGGTCTTCACCGATCCCGCCAAGGGCGTGGCGGCCATGATCGAATTCAAGTGTGAGAGTCCGCCGGTGGCCAGCAGTGACGACTTCAAGGCGCTTTGCAACGACATCGCCAAGACGCTGGCCCTCGGGCCAGGCGCGAAGACACCCGACGAGTTGCTCTCGCAAAAGAGCCTCGCCCATCCCGACAAGACACTCGGCGAGCTCAAAGACGACCTCTTCAATCGGATGCGAGAGGTATTTGAGCTGTCGCGGATCAAGCGAGTCGATGCCGCGTGTGGCGGCTACGCTCATCACGACGGCTCGAAGGCGGCGCTCGTCGAGATTGCTGGTGCCAACGCGGCCGAAGCTGCCGAGACGGCGAAGGATATCGCGATGCACGTCGTCGCCCTTGCCCCGGCGGCCATCCGCAAGGAAGACCTCGACCCGGCCGTGGTCGATAAGGAGCGCGAGATCCTTTCCGAGGCCGCCCGCAGCGAAGGGAAGCCCGAAAACATCATCGCGAAGATGATCGAGGGTCGGCTCCGGAACTTCTTCGCCACGTGCGTGCTCCTCGAGCAGCCCTTTGTGAAGGACGACAAGCAATCAGTCGGCCAGCTCGCGAAGCAGGCCGGCATCGAGGTGAAGGCCGTCGACAACTGGAAGCTCGGCGGGTGAATGCCAACCCTTACCGCCGCGTCCTCCTAAAACTCTCGGGCGAGAGCTTTGCGCGGGCGGGTGAGCGGGGCATCTCGATGGACGAGGTGGTCCACATCGCCCGGCAGACGGTGCAGGCGGTGGAGCGGGGTGTGGAGCTCGCCGTCGTCATCGGTGGCGGCAACATCCTTCGGGGTGGTTCCTTCACCGCGGGCAACGCTGCGATCCAAGAAGCCACCGCCCACTATATGGGCATGCTCGCCACGGTGATCAACGGCCTTGCCCTCCAAGACGCGCTCGAAAGCCTCGGGGCACAGACCAGGCTCATGACCGCCATTCGCACCGACGGCGTGGCCGAGCCCTACATCCGCCGCCGCGCTCGCCGCCATCTCGAGAAGGGGCGAATCGTCATCCTTGCGGCGGGTACCGGCAGTCCGTTTGTCACCACCGACACGGCCGCCGCCCAGCGGGCCCTCGAGCTTGGGTCCGACATTCTCATGAAGGCCACACGCGTTGATGGTGTCTATTCCGACGACCCTGAGAAGAACCCACACGCGATGCTCTACAGCGACCTCTCCTACCAGCAGGTCCGCGAGCAGAACCTCCGCGTCATGGATGCCACGGCGATCTCGCAGTGCATGGAACACGGCATGCCGATCCTCGTCTTCAACTATCGGCGCGAAGGCAATATCGAACGGGCTGTAGCCGGCGAACGGATCGGCACGCTCATCGGCACTGCCCGCCGGGCCGTTCCATCCGGCGAGCCTGCCTAGCACCGTCTCTCGAGGAGCCTCACGATGCCGTCCGATGACATTCTGCTCGACGCCGAAGAACGCATGGAGAAGGCCGTTGAAGTCTTCCGCCATGCCCTGCAAGGCATTCGCACAGGGCGGGCCAATCCCGGCATTGTCGACTCGCTCCGCGTGGAAGTGTATGGCTCACCGACACCGATCAAGGCCCTTGCCAACGTCGGCGCTCCTGAGCCCAACCAGATCGTGGTTCGCCCGTTTGACCCCGGCACGATCAAGGACATTGAGAAGGCGATCCAGGCCAGCGGTCTGGGGTTCAATCCGCAGAGTGACGGCCGCGTGATCCGGATCATCATTCCGTCACTCTCCGCCGACGTCCGTCGCAAGATGACTGGGCGAATCAAGGAACTCGCCGAGGAGTCGCGGGTGGCGATCCGAAATGTTCGTCGGGATGCCAACAAGGCCGCCGATACCGAACAGTCTGGCGGTGAGATGACCGAAGATGACGCCAAGCGGTGCAAGGAAGAAGTGCAGGAGCTCACGAAGAAGTACGAGGGCACCGTGGGCGACTATGCGACGGCGAAAGAAGCCGAAGTGATGGAGCAGTAGGTCACGTTCCGTAGCCTTCGCCCCTCGCCCCTCGCCGCGTTTGACGTCGCCAGTACGAAAGTTGCGGAAGGGCCGCATGCCGACCTATTCTGGCCCTATGGCAACTGCCCAGGAGACATACGCGAGGCTGGAGAAGGAGTCGCTCTGGGCGACGGCCATGCGGTGTCACCAGGCCCTCGTGAAGAATGCTCACGGTGAGCATGAGCCTGAACGGAACACACTGTGACCACGCCTCACACCGCCCCTGTGTTTCCTGTCGAGCTCCACAACGTCACAAAGCGGTATGGCCGCCAGACGGTGCTCGACGATGTGTCGTTCGACGTACCGCCTGGCATCACGGGCCTCGTCGGACCCAATGGCGCCGGGAAGAGCACGCTCGTTCGCGCGATCCTCGGCCTCGTGCGGCTGGCTGGTGGCAGCGTTCGCGTGCATGGGCTCGATCCGGCGCGGGTGCCTCGGAGTGTTCGACGGCTTACTGGGGTCGTGCCTGAGGACGATGCGACGGTTCCCGGCCTTTCGGGCGTCGAGATGGTTCAGTATGCGGCGAGGCTCTGCGGCCTGCCGGCGATAGAAGGGCTCAGGCGTGCCCATGAGGTGCTCGACTGGTGCGACGCTGGGCAGGAACGGTATCGCGCGGTCGAGACGCTCTCGGTGGGCATGCGGCAGAAGGTGGCGTTTGCCGCGGCGATCGTGCATGATCCAGCGATCGTGATCCTTGACGAGCCCACCAACGGCCTCGACCCTCTCGAACGTCGGGCCATGCTCGGCCGGCTCGTTTCCCTTGCCCGTGACCACGGCAAGACAATCCTCGTCTCAACCCATGTGCTACGAGACGTGCAATCGATCTGCGATCGCCTCGTGCTGTTGGTTCGCGGGCGTGTGCGGCTCGCCGGTGGGATTGCCGAGCTCACCGGCAGCGGCACCACCGACATGCGGCTGCGGGGCACCGGGCCGCTCGGCGAGCTCGTCAGCCGACTCGGCAGCCGCGGTGTGGTCGCCCGCTCCGCTGACGATGGCGATGGTGTGATCATCGGAGCGGACGACGCGGCCTCACTCCGCACCGTTTGGGAAGAGGCGATTGGCACTGGCGTGGATGTGCAGTCGCTCGGGCCCGAAAGGCGGCCGCTCGAGGATGTGTTCTTGGCGGCGCTTACCGCAGCCGATGCCACCGAGGCAATCCATGCCACTGCATGACGTCGGCTACCGAGGTTGGCACGGGGAGCCAGGTCAGAGCATGGCCGCGGGCGTGATTGCCTCAACGGGCATTCGTCTCGCGCTCAAGAGCACATGGCTGCGACGGGTGATGATCTTTGCCTGGAGCCCGGCGGTCGTCTTCGCAGGGGCGTTCTTCGCGTTTGAACAGGCCATGGACGACGTAGCCCGCGGGACATGGCATACCAACCCGAGCCACCTCGACAATCTCGGGCTGCTCGGCAAGCTCGTGACAGACTCACTCGGTGGAAAGCTGGACGAACCAGAGGAGGCCCGTCGCATTGTCTGGTCGCGGCTCCTGCTGGCGTTCATGCGGGTGCCGCAGACGGTGCTTCTCGCGGTGATCGTGGGGCTCATCGCGCCGCGGCTCATTGCGGGTGATCTCCGGGCGAAAGCGTGGCTTGTCTACTTTTCACGCCCTGTGTCGCGGGCCTCGTACATTCTTGGCAAGTTCGGCGTGCTCGCAGCAATCGTCTGCCTCGTGACGCTCCTGCCTGCGCTCGCGCTCTGGGTGCTCGGCGTGCTCGTGAGCCCAAGCGGATGGGTGGCGGTGGCGACATGGGATCTTCCCATTCGGATTCTCGGCGCGTCGGTGGCCGTCACGATTCCGACGGTGCTCCTGGCGCTTGCCTTCTCGTCCCTCACAGCCGAGAGTCGAATCGCAACGTTTGCGTGGTTTGCCACATGGGTCGCCTGCTGGATCACGCATGGCGCGCTCACCGGCGCCGACATGGCCGCGAGGGCGCGGCCTGACTCGGGGGCGGTCCCGTCGGTGTTTGCCGGAAGCCCCTTTGACGACGAGCCACCGGTGGTTCGCCGCAGCTCGAAATCGCGACGGCTCGGGTGGCTCGCCCAGGCCGCCGGCATCGACAAAACCACCGATCGCTGGGCTTGGCTCTCGCTCTTCCACGCCCAAGGGGTCGTGCAGGCGTGGGTGTTTGGCATTGAGAAGCGGTTTCCCGTCGTGCTGCCATCACTTGTCTCGCTCGTCGCGGTGGCTGCGGGCTCGCTCGTCGTTCTCTTCCTGCGGGTCGATGCCCCGGCGAAGGCTTGAGTTGTCATGATCGAGCTCGAACACGCCACAAAACTGTACGGCACGGTGATTGGGGTCAACGATCTGACCGTCGTGCTCGGGCCGGGTGCGCATGGTCTCCTCGGCCCCAATGGCGCGGGGAAGACAACGCTTCTCGGGCTTGTGACCGGCCAGCTTCGGCCGACGATGGGCCGGGTGCGGATTTTTGGTGAGCGGCCGTTTGGCAATCCTCGCGTGCTCGCGCGGATCGGCTACTGCCCCGCGGCCGACCTCCTCGAACGCGGTGCCACGCCCCGCGAGTGGGTTACCTACCTCGTGCGGATGAATGGTGTGATCGCGGCTTCTGCGAGCAAGCTGGCCGCGTCGGCAATCGACCGCGTGGGCCTGGGCGAGGCAGCGGATCGGCCGCTCATGACGCTCTCGAAGGGAATGCGTCAGAGGACCAAGCTCGCTGGGGCCATCGCGCATGACCCCGATCTCCTGGTGCTCGATGAGCCATTTGTGGGGCTCGATCCTGTGGCCCGGCATGATCTCGTCGTGCTCGTTCGCGAGTGGGCGGGGCGACGGAGTTTGCTCGTGGCGAGCCACCTGCTCCATGAAATCGAGGCCCTCGATGCGGGTCTCGCGGTGATTCTCGGCGGCCGGCTCGTGGCCAGCGGTGACGTCGATGAGATTCACGAACTTGTCGACTCGATGCCTGCCGAGATCCGCATCGAATCGACATCGCCCAGGCGGCTCGCCGAGATCGCCTGCGGGAGTGGGCTTGTGGATAGCCTCCGGTTTGATGGCCATGCGGGGCTTGCGATCGGCACCCGCGGGCCACGAGAGCTTGCGGCCGTGCTCGGCCGGGCAGCCGTGGCCGAGGGGATCGTGATCCTCTCGCTCTCCTCGGGCGATCGTTCGCTCGAGGGTGTGTTTGATCGCCTCGTGCAGCTCCATCGTGGTATCGGGTCAGGGAGCGGAAGCGTGCGGCCTCCAGCTCCCGCTGGTCTTGCTGCGGAGGGCTTATCATGAACGCCCTTCGTGGCATCATGGCGGTCGCCGGGTTTCAGCTTCAACGGCTGATCGCGCCGCAGCGGCTCGTTCTCGCGCTCATCGGCGCGGCATTCCCTGCGGCGGTGATCCTCGCTGTGCGCCGGGTTGCCGTGGTGATCGACCGCGACGTCGCCGTGCTCCTGCTCTATGCGCTCATTCCTGAGGCGGTCTGCATGCTGGGGCTGCTCGTGACCATGTGCCCTGTGGTGGCCGATGAGCTCGAACGGGGCACATGGCAGCATGTAGCGGTACGCCCCGGCGGACGACGGTCGCTCCTCATCGGCACCTTCGTGGCCGCCGTCGCATGGACCTCCGCGGTGGCGCTGCTTGCGCTGGCGCTCGCACTTGCGGCAGCCGGCCTTGGGGATTCGGGGCGGCTTGTGCCCATGTTTACGGTGCTTGTGTTTGTTTCATGTGTGGGCCGGGCAGCGCTCTTCTCGCTGCCTGCGGTGATCGTGCCCAAGCGGGCGCTAGTCGCGAGCGTAGCGGTGGCGTTTGTGGTCGAATATCTCGCCGGGTTTCTTCCGGCGGTCATCAACCAACTGACAGTGAGCCTTCGCCTCCGCAGCCTGCTCGTACGATGGATGGAATGGGAGCGACAACTGCCGACGGAACTGAGCCTCATCATCGACACGCAGCCCTGGTGGGTGCAGATCATGGGCGTGGTCGCCCTCGCGTCGGTGTTTCTCTTCGCGTCAAGTATCATCCTCGCCCGTCGGCAGTTCCCGCCGGCCGAGGAGTCGTGACATGATCGAAGTCGACCAGCTCGTGAAACACTTTCGTGCGGCCGATGGGTCGATCGTGAAGGCGGTGGACGGTGTGTCGTTTTCGGTCGCCCCGAGCGAGATCGTGGGACTTTTGGGCGCCAATGGTGCCGGCAAGACAACCACGATGCGGCTGCTGGCAACGCTCCTCGCGCCCACTTCCGGCACGGCGCGGATCGCGGGGCATGACATTGTGACCGACCCGCTCGGCGTGCGTCGGCATCTCGGCTACCTCTCGGCCACCACCGGCGTGCCCGATCGTCTGACGCCGCGGGAGGTGCTTGAGTTTGCCGGTCGGCTCCATGGGCTCGATCGTGCGGCGATCGCGGACCGCACAGCCAGCCTTCTTCATACGCTCAGCCTCGAATCCTGCGCCTCCCGCCCATGTGGCCGGCTCTCGTCGGGCCAGCGGCAGCGGGTCTCGCTTGGCAGGGCGCTCATGCATGATCCACCGGCGCTCGTTCTCGACGAACCGACCAACGCCCTTGATGTCGTGGGCTCCCGTGACCTCCTCGACCTCCTCGATCAGCTTCGCGATGCGGGGCGGACGATCCTTGTCTCGACACACCGGCTCCACGAGATCGAGCGGCGGTGCGATCGGTTCATCGTGATTCACGCTGGTCTCGTGGTCGCGCAGGGCACCCAGCATGATCTTGCCGCTGGCCCCGGCGACCTCGAGCGAGCATTCTTCGCTGCGGTCGAAGGGACGGGCGAGGTATGAGCGATCGCGAAAGGAAGAGCCGTTGGGCGGCCATTCGCGGCGTGGCTGGCCGCGACCTCCTCGAGTTTGTCCGCGACCGGCGGACGCTTTTCGTCACGCTCCTCATGCCGATGGCGATGTATCCGATCCTGGCGCTGGCCAGCACGCTCGGACTTCGTACAGCGTTGGCCGACCTCGATTCTCGGCAGGCCCCGCTGCCTGTCGCGCTCGTGCTTTCAGGACTGGATGCGCCACGTCTGGCCAGTCGGATCGCGGCCATCGTGAACTCGGGCGCCCCCAAACCCCTTGATTGGCCTGCATCCGTTTCCGTCAAGCTCGAGTCGGTCGTGTCGGCCAAGGAGCTGATCGATACCGATGCCGCCGACGCATGGGTTCATGTATCGCCCGGCGTGATCGCCGCGCTCGACGGCCAGGATACGCTCCCGCTCGAGATACGGCTTGCCGAGACAAGACGCAATGAGTCGCGGCTCCGGCGACACATCCTGGCGATCATGAAGGCGCTCGGCGATGACGCCCGGCATCGGCGAATTGAGACGGCAGGCCTCCCTGCGACGATTCTCGAGCCAATCCGGGTTCGATTCGCCGACGAGGTAATCAAGCCTCCGTCTCTCGCGCTCGATGGCGTTCTTCCCACGGCGGTCGGTGCGGTACTCGTGCTCTTGGCCCTCCTCACGGCCACCGGTGGTTTCTATCCGGCCATCGACGCGATCGCGGGAGAGAAGGAGCGAGGCACGATCGAGACGCTTCTCATCACGCCAGCGAGCACCACCGACATCGTCACAGGGAAGTTTCTCGCGGTTTTTACCGTGACCCTCGTCTCGCTGGCGGCCAACGCGATCTCGGTGAGCCTCACGATCGCCGTGCTCCTGCGGATTCTTCCGAAAGGCCTCGACCTTGGGATTTCCATGGCCGCGGCCGCGGTCTGCGCCAGCGTCGCGATGCTTGCATTCGTGGGTTTGGCGGCAGTATCCGCTGCGGCATGCCTGGCGGTCACGAGCGCCGCGCGGAGCACGAAGGAGGCGCAGAACACGCTGACGCCGGTGATCCTCCTCACGAGCGGCCTTGCGAGTGCCGCGCTCGTGCCGGGCGTCGGTGGGCCCCTCGTGGCGCTTGTCCCTTTCGCGGGGCAGGTGTGGGTAACCCGTGAGACACTCGTTCGGGAATCCACGATGTCGGTTGGGTTCTTGCTGTTTTTGTCGCTGGCATCGTCGATGGCCGTCACATGGGTCTTGCTCCGGGCAGCGGCCGTGGCGCTCGCTGATGAGGAAGTGCTCTTTCGCGGCCCCGACTCAGCCGGCGGCCTTACCACGCGACCGGGCCCGCGGGATATCCCGACACCGATGCAAGGCTTCGGCGTGGCGATGGTTGCCTTTGCCCTGCTCTGGTACGCCAACGGCCTCGCGCCCAAAGACCTGACCTTCGCGCTGCCGATGCAGCAGGCGGTGCTCCTTGTGCCCCTCGCGATCATCGCGCTTTGGCAACGCGTCAATCAGTGGCGAACATTCCGCCTCGTGTGGCCCAGCGGGCCGGGGCGTGGCAGTCTTGTGCTTGGTGCTGCGGCGGTGGCGGGAGCCGGGCTCTTTGTGACCGGCGCCGCGGTGCTCCTTGCGGTCCGGGGCTCGGAGATGTCGCCGGCTGCTCGCGAGATGGCCGAGCAGCTTGTCGCGGTATTGATCGCGCGGCCGTGGTGGGTTGGGTGGCTGCTCATTTCGATCCTCCCGGCTGTCTGCGAAGAGCTCTTCTTCCGAGGATGGGTGCTGGCCGCATTTGCAGGGAAGCGACCGAGCAGAAGCCGTGCCGTGACCGCGATCCTGCTTCAGTCTGCAGCATTCGCGGCGTTTCATCTCATTCCCGAACGCATGCCGCAGACATTTGTGCTCGGTGTGGTGCTCGGCTGGATGACGCTTCAAACCGGCAGCCTCGTGCCAGCGATCGTGGCCCATGCGGCGCACAACGGCGTGCCACTGATCTTCCTGGGGCTCGCGGGGAGCGATTGGGTGCCTGACCTCGGTGGCGTGGGCCTTCCGTCTTGGGTCGTCGTCTCCGCGGTCGCCGCCGCCGTCGCCGGTCTCGCGATCGTGCGTCAAGCCGGTACGAAGCGCGCCTAGCTGGCTGGCACGAGCGATGGAGTGTCAGCCGGATTCGGCAAGGCGGCTTTCGAGATCAGTCACCGTGGCCTGGAGCGTGGCGACCTCTGCTTCCAGCTCGGCGATCCGTTCTCGGAGGCGAGCTCCTTCGGCAGCGTCGGCTGGCTCTGATTGTGCGGCGGATCTCGGCATGGAAGCAGCGCCCTGGGAAGCCGTGCCGAGTTCCCGGCGAACCTTCTCAAGTTTTTCCTCTGGCAGCAGGCCGTGCGTGAGCATGCGGCCGCGGCCCGGTGGGGAGAGCCAGACAATGAGGCCGCGGTCGGCGAGCTTGTCGAGATGACTCCGGAGGGTCGTGAGGTCGGGGATGTCGTCCATGCGGCTGGCGCGGCCGCGGAGGTCGCCTTCCGTTTGCTCACCACGAAGGAGCAACTCACCGAGGATCGCCAGTTCCTCTTTTCCGGCCTTGAGCCACTCATAGGCGAGATGGCGGTAGCGCGGAATCTTGCCGTTGCCAAACACCTCGGCCGCGGCGCCAAGTTCTTGCAGGCTTCGCACGGCCCGCATCACCTGCTCCTCATCGAGCGTCATGACCGGTGCGCGGTTGCTCTTCTGGTTACAGCCGGTCACGAGGCCGTTGAGCGAGAGTGGGTATTGGTCGGGCGTCGTCTTCCCCTTCTCGATGAGCACGCCGAGAACGCGTCGTTCGGTCGCATCGAGCGGACGGACCGCTTTGCCGGCGGTGGGTTCGCTCGCCGTGTCATTGTCGGTGGTTTCATTCATGCCGACAGGATGACGCCATTGCCGGCGTGGCGTCAAGCCAGACGGAAGGACAGCGCACCCCGCCTGCACCGAGAAGGGTGCGCGATTCTTACCCGCCCGGAAAGTCAATAGACTATGACGAGCGTTTGGAATGGCTGGCCATGGAACGATCGAATGGGGCAGACCACGTTTCTCAGATCGCTCGTCGAGCATGCCAGTGTCCGTGTCGCCACCGCGACATCCTCCTCGGAAGCCGACGACTTCGACTGTGATGGAGCCATCGAAGAGTGGGCGATGGCAAACCAGCCGGAGTTTCCCGGCACACCGCCACCCTTGTCGTTGGAGGTGGCCCGGTGGGCATTGAGGTCGTTCTATCACGCCTGCCAGTATCTCGTATGCCGCGATGTCGATGCTGAAACGATCACGACGGCACTCGGCACACCCTGCCCGCCTGCCCCGGCCGCTTCGCGGCACTATTCGACCGACCTCATCTTCCGGCTGCTTCCGGATCTCTCTCGCATGGCGAAATCAGTCTCCGAGAACGATCCGTTGTGCGACCACCTGCGGCAGTGGGCTCGTGAGTGGCCCTTGTCATCAGTCGGTATCGCAAACGTGGCACCGATCGATGTGTCGGTTATCTGTGACCACGCGGGCCTGCTCCGACTCTATGTCGATCGAATTATTCTTCGTGGCGATGTCTCGCGATTGAATGACCCCCGCGTGCGGGTCGCAGTGCGTGCCGGTATCGGCGTGTTTGACCACCTTGCTCCCTCGATCGCCGCGGCGTTGCAAGATAGCGATCCCGCGACCATCCCGATGGCGGCGTCGGCCATCTCGCCGGAATGACATGAAGGAAGGAGAACTCATCATGCAAGACTCATTCGACGAAGGTCTCGCTCTGGGACGGAGGCTCGTTGCAGAAGTGCTCACGCCACTCAAACAGGCTTTCGTCGACAAGGATGAAGTGATCGATTTGCTTGGCGTCTGCTTGGCCGGAGGCGAGAACCTGTTCATCCTGGGCCCTCCCGGCACGGCCAAAAGCGCCCTCGTGCAAGCGATGGCTCGACGCATTGAAGGGCGGGTCTTCGACTACCTCCTCACCCGCTTCACCGAGCCAAACGAACTTTTTGGGCCGTTTGATATCCGGAAGCTTCGTGAGGGTGACCTCGTCACAAACACCGAGGGAATGCTGCCCGAAGCGTCGCTTGTGTTTCTCGACGAGTTGCTCAATGCCAATAGCGCGATTCTCAACAGCCTCTTGATGGTGCTCAATGAACGGGTCTTTCGGCGCGGCCGAGAGACGCGGCGATTGCCGCTTCTGATGGTCGTCGGCGCGAGCAATCGCCTGCCCGAAGATGACGCCCTCAACGCATTGTTCGATCGCTTTCTGCTGCGCGTGCGATGTGACAATGTGGGCCACGACCGATTGGCAGAGGTCCTCGAAGCTGGCCTGAAGCTCGAGTTGGACGGCCATTCAAGACACCCGTCCCTGTCCGTCGATGAGCTTCGTCGCCTGCAAGGCCATCTCGTCGCGATTGATGTCACCGACGTGCGGTCGCAGTACGTTGAGGTCATCCACGGGCTGCGGAAGGCTGGTATCGCGGTCTCTGATCGGCGAGCCGTGAAGCTGCAGCGGTTGGTCGCGGCCAGCGCCCTCATCTGCGGACGTCGTCGTGCGGATGCCACCGACCTGTGGGTCCTCCGGTACATCTGGGACACCGACGAGCAGCGAGAGATCATCGCGGCCATCGTGCAGCCCGCCGTCGAGGCAGGAGGCTCCGTCTTGCAAGCTGGCAGCCATCCTCGTGCCCACGGTGCCGGAGCGCCCGATGCCGAGGCCATGGCTCGCGATCTCGATCGCCTCGAAGCGCAATGGTCGGGCACCGATCGTAGCGCGGCACACACCGCGATCCTTCGAGACCAGCTCAGTTTGTTGGCGAGCCGGTGCCAATGGTTGCCCGACGCGCAGCAGCGAACATTTCTGGAGGGAAGAGTGAGTGAGCTCTGGCATCAATGGGGGACGGCGTCGTGAGGCCTCGCTTTGCGTGGACGTTGCCGTCGCAAAACGTCTATTCGCTCGGCATGCTGCTGCACTGGGGTGGTATTGAAGCCCTTGCCATGCCGCCGTCGGTATGGCTTTGCGCCGCGGACGTGCCCGACGAGCAATGGGAGTGGATTCGTCGTCTTCCAGGCGCCGATCGATTCGCAGTTCTCGATGACGGGCAACTGATACCCGCCGAGAGCCGCGTGCCCCGTGGTCATCTCCCCTCGGGCAACTGGCGGCCGCTCGCGGAGCTCGTCGGCATCGAGCTGCCGCCACATGCCGAACTGGCACAGCCACGAGCGACACAGCCGGTGCGGCTCGTGCGCTCCGCGATCGAACGAGAGCCAACATGGTTGCAAACATCCCTCGCGATCTGGACGGCGTATGCGGTGACAGCACCGCAGATTCGCTTGTCGAAGTGGACTTTCGTCGCGAGCGAATCTGGCAGGGTGATCATTCGAGGCCTGCCGCTGCCGCCATTGCCGGGTATCCACTTCGTCGACCAGGGTGGGATCGCCGTGCCGGCCGGATGGACCTGGGAGCCCCATCTCCCGACCGACGTGCTCCGTGAGACATTCGCCCTTGCGCCGAATGACAGCGTGGCATGGACTGCCGACAATGGGTGTGAACGTATTGCCGAAGACGATTGGGTTCAGGCGACACGTTCGGCTGTTCGTCACACCGCCTCTGCCAGTTCGCCTCCCGGGAGCGTCTCTCGATGACCACCGTCGAGTCGTATTTGGCAGCGCCGAGTCAGTCCTTCTGGCGATGGGAAGACAACGGCAACGTCGTGACCTGGTCAGACGGTCAGACGATCGCCTTTCGGCAGGAGATCGCGACTGTCTATCGACGACTCCGAACCCAGGAGCTTCCTCCCTTCGGGGCCGTGGTCTTGCTGCTGGCTGCGTGTCGCGACTCGTGGAGTGACTCACCGAGTCGGGTGGGCCTCCTGAGTGGGATGCTTGTCTCCCGCAGACGATCGAAATGGTTGCCATTGCTCACGGATGTCTGCAACCAGCTCGAAAAGGTTCGAGGTCTGGATGCGAAACTCCGGACCGCGGCCGATTCAAAGGCCGAGCTCGCCGCGATGGTCTTCGAAGGCCAGGGAGGATCAACCGACATCAACCTGTGGGACCAAGTTCTCCACGAACTGGACCATGGTCTGTCGGAGTCTACGTGTCGAGCGGCACGTCCGCCGGATGGCGTCAGTCGATCGCTTCGTGATCTCCGATGGCTCAAGCGTGGACTGCATCGCGTCGATGGCGCATCCTGCGAAAATCGATTGAGAACAGGTCTCGACCAACCGTCCCTGGTGCCGGTCGATGTGGAGATTCCTCGAGTCGGTGACGCACGCCAGCTCCTGGTTGACCTGAAAGACGACCTCGAGCTCGGGGGCGTTGCAAGGCTGGCAACGATGCTCTTGGCTGCGGTCCACCTGCCGACGCCGATCAGCATGCCCGCCGTGCTGCCAACTGGGGGAGTGTCTGATATCAGCAATCGCGGAACCGTTGACCGGCTTTTGCTCAGCGAGCTGGCCAACGATGGGCTGACGCTGGCGGTTCGCGTGGCCATGCATGAGGCCTTGTATTTGCGTCGCGAAATGCCGCCGCGGCCACCGGCCCGACGTCGATTGGTGCTCCTTGATTCAGGACTGCGGATGTGGGGTGTGCCGCGGATTTTCGCGACGGCTGTGGGCCTGGCGTTCGCCGCAGGCCGCACGAGCGGGAATGACGTCGTGGTCTTTCGTGGGGATGGCGACAATATCCATGGCGTAGACCTGACCAGTGCCGCGGGGCTGGCTGATCATCTCGCTGTGCTGTGTCATCGCCCGCACCCAGGCGACTCTCTGGCCGCCCTGGCGGCCGAGGCCGAGAAAGCCGGTGGCACCACCGATGTTGTCATCGTGACGGGCTGCGACGTCTTCTCAGACCCTGCTTTCCAGAGGCTTCTGGCTGCCTCGCCGCTGCCAGAGATGCATGTCGCCCTGGTCGATCGCGAGGGTGGCTTTCAACTCCTCCTGCGATCGCGTCGCGGCCAGAAAATGCTCCGTACGGCGAGCTTCGCGATTGACGACATCCTGTCGGCTTCCCGAGCACCGTCGCCACCTCTCATTGATTCCAGTAGTCGCGAGATGCCCGCGGTTTTCCGGGAGAATCCTTTTCCCTTGCGGCTGAGTTATGCGATCGATGCCGAGCGTTCATGGCATGTGACAGCGGTGGGAGCGTTCACGTTCTGCCGCGACGGCCGTTTGCTGCATTGGACGGAGCCAGGCCGTGGCGGGGTGCAATATGCGGAAGGGCTCCCCGAAGGCAACCTCCACTGGGCTGCAACGCGTCTGGACGAAAACGGAACGCTTGCGATTGTCGGCACCCAGCGCCGCCATGGATTGCATCTCGTCATGCTCGACACAAACCGTGCCGAGTGCCGGCCCGTGCCGCTCGAAATCACCTTCGACAACCCGCAGTACGCATTCGTCCATGACGGTGTTGCCTTTGTTGGCAACGCCACGACGCTGCAGGCCTGCCATCGCCAGACTGGCGAGTTCCTCGCGGCTCATTCGTTCGCAAACTCCATCACCGCGGCTCGGCAGGTGCATTCGCGGTTCTTTGCGTTTCCCCACAAGGCGAGTGGCATGACGCATTGGAAAGCCGCTTTCTTCGATGGTGCCCAGATTGCCTTCCACGAGTTCTATCAGGAGGCGACGGCCGCAGGGCGTGTGGTCTCGGTTTTTGAATCGGAAGCATACGAGGGGCCCGTGGCCGTGCTTCGTTCCGGAACGCTGGTCACGTGTGGCACCGGCCATCGTCGCGAGACCACGTTCGGCGGGCTTCCACCCTCGGGAATCAGCGTGGAAGCCGTCTCGCGAAACGGCACGCGGCTTCTCATTCGAAGTGAGGGGTCGCCGCAGCGAAAAGTGGTCGATGTGGTGAAAGGAGCGTGGACTTTCCAGCCGTTGGAAGCAGAGGCTTTCGCGCTGATGAAGCATGTCACCCTGCGGCATCGGTTTTCCGCGATCGGTGTTGATGGCGACGGGAGGCTCACCCTCGTCGGCCGCCGAGACTCCCTCTGGCCGGTCATGGCTGAGACGTCATTTGGGCTGCCGTCGGCGGCGTCACACCGGCCTCTGCGACTCCGTCAGTCCTTCGAGCCTCTCGGCGAAGCACAGGCCACACGCTATGCCCTCTCCGTCGCTCGATTCGCAGACGGCAGCCGCGTTACGCTTGATGCGCGCGGTCTCTTGCACCTTCGCAGTTCGGATGAAGCCCTCCCGGAGTTGACGCTCGTACTCGTGGAGGGGCACGGGGGCGGCTGGATATCGACGAGTGGAGTGTGGGGGCGACCTTTCTTTCACGATCGCGATGCTGGAGACCTCGCCGCAGCCCCGACCGAGATCATGCAGGCCTTCGTGAAGCACCTTGAATGAATGTCACCCTGCGGCTGAGATGTGATGGAACCCGCCGTCGAACACCGACAGCCTGGTTTATCGTCGGACGATCCCCTGATCACTGGCTCGCCGAGCTTGCACGCTGGGCGGTTCCGCTCGCCGATGCAAGCGTCTTTCCGCTGCCGACCTCGATGATCGACCGCACGCCGTGTGGTCTCTTGGTCGTCGGCGCAGGCCCGAGCGACGGCCAGCCAACACCGGCCTCAATTCCGTATGCGGTTGTCGCCAAGGAATTGTATGTGCCTGTTGACGCTCGCTTCGAGCCAGATCTTCGCGACCACGAGATTTCACCGCTTCTCGAGGGAGCGTGTGTGTGGCTTCCGCACGTCGGGCTGGTGGCACTTTCTTCCGCGAGCCGCGTGACGGACCTCATTGCACTGCCAACGATCGTTGCCCATCGGTGGACACTCGCCGTTCCAGGCACGGCCGTGAACGCCAAGCTCGTATCCGTGCAACTCGACGACATCCCATCGGCCGAGCAGGTCCTCGCCGCAGCCCGTGACGACATCGCGTCGCAGCCCCTCACGCTCGATACTCTCCCGCCTGTCATGGGCGAGCCGCGGCCCGGCGTTACGGGACATCTCGGCCGTTCGCTCGACAGAGGCCTCGCGATGTTTGTTCTGTGGCTTGCGAGGAACGCACCGGCCGTCGCCTCCGAGCCGACATGGCTCAACCGCCTGGAAGACTGGGCCACTCACCGGCTGCGGCAGCTCGCTGGCTCAATCGACATTGCCCGAAATCGCGAGCTGCATCGGCTGATCGATCTGCTCCACAATGACCCCGATGAGGGCTTGCGATTCGCAATTCCGATGGGAGCCGGCGACCATCGCGGAATGGCTCCACCATCGACGATCCTCCCCAGGCGGGACATCGATTTCAGCCTCGGTGGACTGCGTCAAGGCGGGTCCGCCGACTTCTGGGGCCTGCCGACCGACTTCCAAAGCCGGCTGATCGAGCGGTATCGAACACTGGCGGCCCGAGAGATCGGCCTCGGCCGGCATCGCCGCGCCGCCTACATTTTTTCCACGCTTTTGAATGATGTGCAATCAGCCGCACAGGCTTTGGAGGACGGCGGTCACTTTCGCGAGGCCGCGGTGCTTTACGAGGAGAGACTCGCCCGACTCGACCTTGCGGCACATTGTTTTCGGAAGGGACGTTGTTGGCCCGAGGCGATCGCACTGTATGAGCGGCTCCACGACCACGAGACGCTCGGTGAGTTGTATGCCGAGCTCGAACGCCCCGAAGAAGCAGTCCTCGAATGGCGTCGTGCGATCGATCAGCATCTCAAGGCTGACGATGTGCAGCATGCGGCCCGCTTGCTCGAGCAGAAGCTCGGCTGTATCGACGAGGCATTCGAGCATTTGGTTGCCGCATGGCCCGGATCAAAACAGGCCCAGACGTGCCTGACGGCGGCCTTCACGTTGGCATCGCTCCACCAGCGTCACACCGCGGCGCATCGCCTTGTTGCCCTCTCGGCGGAACGTGTTCGCGATCCCCGTGATGCGGTGGCATTGATCGACGTGCTTGTCGTCCAAGCGTGTACCTATCCTTCGCCCGAGGTTCAGAGTCGGGCAGCCGATCAGACCCGTCTTCTCGTGGCCGAACGACTCGCCACGAACCTGAGCGAGGATGAAACGCGACGCCTCATGCTTGCCGTGCGCCGATTGGTCCCCGAGGATCGCCTGCTGGCCCGCGATGGCCATCGCTATCTCGCGAAGCGACGTCTCGTTTCGGCGACGGCTTCCCCGCGAAAACCGAGTTCTCGGCCTTTGTCGGTCGGGCCTGCATCGCCGATTGTGGAGATTCAACTGCCTTCGCTGGAATGGCACACTGCTGTCACCAGCGGTGAGGCTCTATTTGCCGCAGGCTACCGGGATCGTGAGTGCGTCGTCGTTCGGACGGATTGGCATGGCGCGACGCCAGATGAGCCAATCGGACTGAAATGGAACGCGGCTTCCCATGCCGGTCGTCCCGTCGTCTTGGCGGCCGATCCGCTCGCACCGGGCGGTGTGATCGTTCACAGTCTCCACGGCCAACCCCTGCCGCATCCACGCACATTCGGGGCAACCGACCACTTTCCCAGTTCCGTGGTGGTTGGCTCCCACCGCGGCCTTTGCGATGAGACCGTGGGCATTGCGTGTGGCGACGGCGGCACGTCCTATGTTGTGAACTATCAGAACAGTGGTGATGGGCCGGTGCTGGTTGCCAACGCGTACCTTGGGAAAGACTGTCGGTTTCTGAACGTCGCGACGCTCCGCCTGGCCGATCTTCCGGTCGATGTTGGCGATCTCACGTTGCCGCTCCCCATGGCTGCTCAGGAGGGGAGGCTTGTCCTCGGGATCGGATGCAATCTGTGCGTTGTGCGGCACGGGGCTTCACCGCGATTCCAAGAAACACCACACGCCATCGAGCAGATGGTCGTGTCGGCACCCCATACCAGGCCGCGACTGGTCGTGGCGATGGCCCAAGGAGGGTTCATGATGTGGGGGAGTGGTGAATGCGATCCGCAGGCGTCTTTTGCCTCGGAGATGGCCTCGCCTCGCGTCGCCCTTTCACGAGACGGCACGCTCATCGCGGTGAGTGAGAACGAGGTCGAGTTCTCTGCGACGAGCGAGGGCACGCTTCGTCTCCAGACCCGCTGGCACGCGTTTGGCATCAAACCGTTGGCCGTGCTGGCGCCGCGACACATCAATCGCTTCGCCGTTCTTTCGGCTGATGGCCGCCTTGTCATCTATGACGTCCCGCCATCATGCCGGTAGCACGCCGTGGCATGAATCGCGATTACCGCGCGGCGACGCGGACGCCGCGGGTGATCGGCGGCGTGAACGTCGGGATCACGTGGTTCCCTGCCAGGTCGGCGATGGTGACACCGAGAGGCAGTTCGATCCTGCCACCGAGCCGGATGCCCGCGGGCGCCGAGAGCCCAGCAGGCACCGTCCAGCGGAAGACGAGCCTGTCGGTGCCACTGCCCGACACATACGGCGCCCGTCGCACGACCCGGCCGACATGAAACGCAAGCCGCGGGCGGCCCGTCACCACAACCGGTTCGCTGAATCGCACCACAAAAGTCATGACCTGCCCGGGTCGGTAGAGCCGAGCGGCAGGCGGGATCACCGCAAGCACCCGTGGCTGGATCGTGTCGGTTGGCGGCGGGGGTGGAGGCGGATCAACGGGTGGCGGAGGTGTCACACTCGACCCCGCTCGAGCAAACGCTCCCGGAGCCTGCGGTCCGGTACGGGCGGCACCAAAATAATCAAAGGCCACACTTATGTCGGTGCGGCCGACAGGGATCACGGGCCTTGCCGGTGCGTCGGACCAACCAAACGCTGGGATAGCCACCGTGCCCGGCGGCACGAACGACGACGCGAGCCGGTAGTCGCCGCGAGCGAAGTCGGCGAAGACGGGTCGCACCGAGTTGATCGTGTTATTCGCCACCACGTCGGCGGCGATCGCGGTGTTATCGATGCCAAGGGCGTGGCCGACCGGACCGTTCCAGATGAGGTTCCCGCGGATCACAAGGCCGTCATCGGCACGGGCGGGCGACGGGATATTCGAGCCTGCTGGCGTCGTACGTGGTGCCGCGACGGCAAACTGCTCCCACCGGCTTCCCGCGCCATCGGGGTTGTAGACGACGTTGTTGACGATGACGACATTCTTGTTGGGGATCGGTAGCTCGGCACCCACTGTCGCGGGGCCCCAGCCGCCGAGGGCGAGGTTGGCCTGGCACGTCGCCGAATCACCGTCGCAACTTCGCAGGCCGAAGACTGCTTCGATCACATGGCTGCGACTGCCCACATTCACGAGCGTGTTGTGGGCCATGAGAATGTTATAGCCGCCGTTCACGCCGAACCCCGCTCCTTCGACGTCGTGGATGAGGTTGTTCGTGAAGGCGATGTCATAGGCCTCGTAGTGCAGCCACGGCGACGTCATGAACTCAAACCCTGTCCCCTGCCCCGCCGTAAAGCCCCCTGTGCCAGCATCAAAGAATTCGTTGCCCGTGATCGTGAGGTAGGCCGAGCCTCCCTTGGCATACATCGCCCAGTCGCCTGAGCGATGGATCTTGCTGCCGACGACATGGCCGTATTGCACGCCCACGAAATCAATCGCATTGTCCCAGGCGCCGGAGATATCGCAGTTCTCGATGTAGACATACTGGCTCTGATTGATCTTGAGCGTTTCTTGGGGTACGGCATACGTCGCGATCGTACCCGTGCCGCGGATCGTCACGTTTCGCAGGAGGACGTTTCGCGACGACTCGAAGTGGACGACGTCGCCGCCCCCGGCGGTCACGGTGACGTCCTCGAGGTAGAACGAGCGGACATCAAAAAGGTTGAGCGTTGGGAGAACGACGGTGCCTGGGCCATCGGCCGCGCGAACGATCACCGGCGCCGCATGCGTGCCCCAGCGGCTCTCCCAGTAGTTCGGGATAACCGACTGCGTATACGCACCGGGCACGAGGTTGATTCGGACACCTTGGGTGAGCGTCGTTCGCACGGGCACTCGCCGCCAGGCTTCGGTGAGCGTTCGCACGGCCAGGTCGCGAGACGCTCCCGTGCGTGCGTCATGGCCCGATGAGGGATCGACCCAGATATCGACGACATCGGGTGTGCCTATGTCGTACGACGGCAAAAGACTCACCGCACTCATCGCGAGTCGTGGTTCGCACTGTTCGATCGCGAGGGGCCGTGATACAGGCCGCCGCCGCCCGCGGGAAAGAACCCGGGTGGTCGCCATTGAAATACTCCATGCACCGCAGCCTTCGCCACGACGCTCCCCAGCCCTGCCCCAAGGAATACGTTACGACACGGCCAGAAAAAAATCCAGCCTTTGAAATCGGGAGTCACAGAAGCAGGACGACGGCCAGCGCGGTGATACCCACAGACACGAGCCCAAAGCCCATCCAACGGGCAAGGGCTGGCCGCTCGGCATAGCGGTAGTCGATATTTCGGATCGACGCGAGCACGTGGCGATGCTCCCACATGCCCGCAAGCGTGGCGGCTATTCCCAGGACGATGAGCGCCGCCCCAAACACGTGCGACTTCAGGGGAAGGAGCGGCCCGACGCCGCCACCAAAAGCGACCGCCATGTGCCCCAGCCGTTCGATCGCGAAGCCGAGACTGATCATCGCCAGGCTCGTGCGAATCCATGCCAGCAGGGTGCGATCGGCCGCCTCGCGATTCCGCTCACGGGCCAGCTCATTGACGATCGATCGACTGGTATCGGGTGTTTCTTCCGGCATGACAAAATTCTACGCGACGGCGCAAGGCGTGGAGGGCCGGTCATTGTCCGGTTGGATACCCGGCAAGCGAAGCGGGGCCATGGAAGGCCCGCGCCGCCTGCGGATAGCTACTCACTTCACTTCGAGGGAGATGCTCTTGGAATGAGCGGAGAACTCGGGGGCGTAGCGGCTCTGAATCTTCGCAAACCCGCTTGACGCGGTGCCCCGGTGGGCGACCCTGAGCGAATATTCGAAGACATGCGTGCCACGCGACAGACGCTCGAAGAAGAGCTGCGTGGAGGCGTCTCGGATGGCCACATACCAGCCCGCGCCGTCAGCCCACCGCCAGCCCGAGAGCACGTCGACCGGCTCAGTCAGACTCGGCCGATGGTCGGCCAGCTCCAAAAACTCGTAGTCGCGGTCGCTGGTCACGACCAGCCGCACAACGAGCTCGTCGCCGACTTCGACCGCGACGCCGTCGCCAGCAGCCACAAGCTCCGGCCCCGCCTTCGTGAACTTCTTGACGAAAAGTTTTTTCTCGATGGCCAGTTCTTCGCGGCCAGCCGCGGGAACCTTTGAGATGTCGTCAAGATAGAGCCAGTGGACACCGCCGAAGGCGACGCCCTCATCGGGCTTTTTGAGTGTGACCGCGGCCATCGCCGGCGTGATCTCACGACGCACGAATCGCGTCTCGAAAAAGCCCGTGCCCGCCTCGACCTTGTCGGGCGTGATCGTTTCATCACCCACCGTGACCGTCACCAGCTCTTTGGACGCGAGCAGATTCTTGCCACGGCCCAAGAGAGCCCCCACCGCGTCGGCAGTCGAGCGGCTGCCGGGCCATGTGCTCGTTCGCTTTTGCGTAAGAAGCCACACCTTCATGGCCTCGACCGAATCCTTGTCGCCCGCGACCTCATCAAAGGCCTCGATCATGATGGCTTGCGCGGCGATCGGGGCATACGCCCAGCTCCACCAGGATGGATGTCGATCCTTCCACCACATGCCCTGCCAGGATTCCTTTTCGTCGCCTGGCTTCACGTCGGCATCAACCGCTCGCTGTTTCAGGCTATCGATGATCGATAGCGCGGTCTTCTTGTCGCCTGACCGTGAAAGTGCGATCGCAAGATGCCCCTGCGAACGCCGGGCATCGAGTTTCATCCAGCACTTCCGGCCAACATCAAGGGCCCACAGGATCGCCTCGGTGGCCTTGCCCTGCGGCGGCACGTCTTGGGTGAAGAAGCTGCGGGCATAGAGGGCATAGACGCCGATCGGCGTCAGGACCATCTTTTCCTTGTCGTCCTTCCAGTGCCGCTTCGCCCATTCCATTTCCTCGATGAGGCGGTTGTCGAGCCATGAAATCGTGGCAACGGCGTGCTGCATTTCGATATCGACGCCAGCAACGCGGAGCCGGCCGAACCCGGCGATGATGCCGAGCGTGACGGAATCGCAGGTGGTTCCCCCGGGGAACCAGGGCCAGCCGCCATCGTTGTTCCGCAGACTCTCGAGCCGCTCGAGGGCCATTCGCACCTCGTTCGTCGCGCGGTTCTTGTCGAACAAGAGCGCGACGCGTGCGCGGGCTTCGCTTTCGTCCACCGCGTCGCGGACCCACGGCGTTTCCGCGAGAAGCGTTTTCACCAGTTCGGTGTTCTTTTCGAGCGGACTGTCGAGGGCGTCGGTGCCCTTCCACAACTCAAAAATTCGCGCGATCGCGGGGTCGCTTGTGGCGATATGGCGGGCGAGAGAATTGGCATAGAGCCGCGTAAAGAGCGTCTCGGTGCTCTCGTCAACGTTTTCCATGATGACCGGCAGCGCCATCACGCCGTACCAGGCTGGGTTCGACACCGCCTGCACGACGAGCGATTGGCTCTGGATATCGCTCCCCTTGCTCTTCGCGAGCCGATCGAGCGACACCTTCCGCTCACCGGGACCGCGAACGATGATCGGAATCGATTCCGTGATGGGTACCCGCCGTGGCAGCACAACGAGAAAAGCTTCCTCGCCGTCGGATGCCTGCTTGCCCGAGAGCGTGGCCGAACCCGTCGCGAGGTATTTCAAGACCTCGGTGCCGTCGGCCACCTTCACCGTGAACACAACCGGTTTTGATTCACCGGCGGCGACATCAAACGATTGCTCAGTCGGCCCTTCGATGAGGCTATCGCGAGAGTCGTTCGTGCGGGCGTCAGCGAGTGCAAACCGCACGGTCCCGGCGAGCCGACCAGTCGAAGTGTTGCTCACCTTTACCGGGATCTGCACGACATCCCCTTCGCGGAGAAACCGCGGCACCATCGGCTCCACCATCAAGTCTTTCACGGACACGCAGGTGTCGACGATGACACCACTGCGAAGCTGTGCATCGTGGGCCAGCCCTTTCACCTGCCAGGTCGTGAGCGTGTCGGGAAGCGTGAACTCGATCGTGACAATCCCGTCGGCTTCGCTCGAAAGCGTCGGCAGAAAGAACGCCGTCTCGACAAGGTTTTTGCGTGGAGGTGGTGCCGAGGATGTGCCCTGATGTGCTGGTTCGGCCTGGCCGCCCCGGCCCTCGGCCTTGTCCATGGCGACCGATGTCGTATTGTCCAGGCCGTTCCGAGATCGGGATGCGAGGCCTTCCATCGGCGTTGTCGCAGCCTCGGGAGCAGCTTCCGCATTCGCCATCATCGGCATCGGCATCGCTCGTCCGCCGCGTTGCATTCCGCCGTAGCCAAAAAAGACATCGCGTCCAAAGGGTGCCCCCACCGGCGACCCGAACGGTGCTCGAAGCACGCGAAACGTCATCTGAGGCACGCTATGGTGGCGACTGCTGAAGTTCCCGTGAATGTGCGCGAATCCTTCTGCGGCATTCGTGAAGCCGAGGTTCACCCAGCCCGATTCACTTCGAAACATCCCCATGAGACCGCCGCCGGGCCAGGCATGGCCGGCGAGCGCGTCGAGTGACTGGTCGTATGCAAGCGCCAAGAACTCTGCCATCTGCGGCGCTGCCGGTCCGGTGACCGGATCGGCAGCGCTCATGATCTTGGCCCGCCAGACTTCCTTCGCGCCTGGCTGCGTTCGTCGCGTGAACCGTTCCCACGTGACCGCGAGTTGCTTGTCGGTCCATGGCACCTGCACGGTTTGCGATTCGTGATGAAGCCTGCCATCGCGCACCATCCAGGCCCGCACCGTAAAGCCACCACGGTTCGACGCGATGGCCGTGAACGTGACGGGCCACTGCGTGTCGCCCGGCTTCGTCCAGAACCGTTCGAGCGTCTGGCCGCTCTGCGAAATCTCGACCAGCGCCCGGCCCTTGTCATACCCCGTTCCCACAATCGCCGTGAACTCGCTGTCGGGCTCGACGGATTGCTTCTCCGACTTCATGACAAACGCCCGCTTGACGCCGTACTTTGTGGCCGCGGGATCAATGACCTCGATGAGCGTCGTCGCCTTCACCGCCGGCACGTCGCGGTTTTCCTGAGGAGGAATCTCAAAGGTCGCCCGGTAGATACCCGCAGGCAGTTGGGCCGTTTCGATTTTTCTCCCCGACGCTGCTTCGGTCTCGACGTCCACACCAAAAACCTTTTCGCCTGCAGCCCAGGTTTCGGGGTTTGCGGGATCGGGCTTGGGCGGTTCCGGCCGACGGCCACCCGCACCACGACGGCGCCACGGCATTGGCCGCTCGCCGAGCAGGTCACCGCGGTCAACCGCAGCGGGCTGGACGAGTGTGTGGACCGTGAGCGTACCGTTGGCCGATCGCGGCTTGCCGTCCAGCGTCGTCGTGCCGACAGTGATCGCGACAGCGGCTGGCTCACCGTTCTTCGTCGCCTGCCAGTCGGCTGTCGAAAGATTCGCTTCGACATCGGTGTAGCCGACGTTCACGCTCCGCTCATCGCTCCTGGTTTCACCACCGGCGTCCGTGACGTCGGCCACGACTTGGAACGAGAAGACTGGGAGCGATTCCTTGGGCATCGAGCGATCAGGCCGCGCCGGGAAGGCAATCGTGAAGGAACCGTTTGCGTCGGTCTTGGCCGTGCCCCGGGCGATCCGTTGCGACCCGTCATTGAAGGGGAGCCAAGGAAACCACCAGCGGCACCAGATCGGAAACCGCACCGACCGCTCCACCCGCCATCGCACCGTGGCATCGGCGACCGGAAGCCCCGTGTAGGTCACGGCCTTGCCCGTGAGCGAGGCGTCGCCACCGAGCGGTACCGAATTTTCTGGTGCTGCAAGCTCCACCTTGAATTTCGGCCGCTTGTATTCCTCGACGCGAACGCCCGTTCCTCCGTTGGCGCCACTGGCATTCGCCTGGATGGACCACTGCCCCGGCAGGCACCCGGCGGGAATCGGAAAATTCCCATTGAACGAACCGTTGGCGTTCGTCTTGTGCGCTGCCTTCGCCACTTCGCGGCCGTTGGCATCCCGCAGGACGACATTGACGTTCACATCGGCCATCGCCGAGTACCTTGCCTCGCGAAACTCACTCCGACAGACGATGCCCTTGTAAAAGACAATCTGGCCAGGGCGATGAATCCCGCGATCGGTGACGAGCACGATCGACTTCCGCTCGTCGGGCATGACGTTCTGCCAGATTCCCGTGGGGTCGGTCATAACCGACTGCTTGCTGCCATCGATCGTTGCCTTCGCGACGACGACCGTCTCATTCCCCTGATCGGTCGGCATCTCAAAGCCGCCCTCTTTGTCGGTCTGCGTTGTGGCTGTCTCGGCGTAGCCGTTGCGTTGGCCGTCGTTGCGGCGCACGAAGACCGCGACACCCGCGCCGGCGACCGGTTCACCCGTACCAAGGTCGACAACGTGCCCGCGAAGCGTGCTCGTGCGTTGCTGTGGTCGCCGCCGGCGTTGCCCCCCATCCACACGTGCCGCCCCGTGCACGATCTCGCGATGGTTTTCCTCGAACATCGCCCGCTGCTGTTCGAGCACGATCGCCAGCCGTGAGACCTGCACGATCGTCACGTCCACCTCGTTGTCGTTCTCACCGAAGTCGGCCTTGTGGCTCGCGATCACCCAGTAGGCGCCGGGCTCGAGCGTGGCAGCGTCGAGCACCGTGTCGATGGCGATGTCTTCTGATCGCTCGTGGAAGTCGGGCGTGGCGGGCAGATCGACGGCCGCCTCGCGGACCGTCGGCAGGGCGAGAACCGCTTTGCGTTCGGCGTCATCGAGCCAGCCTGCGTGGGGCTTGCCGGCGCGAAGTCTCGCTTCGAGATCAACCTTCGCCAGCCGCAGATGCACCTTGGCGAGGTTCTGGTAGCTCACGCGAACCACCGGGAACGGCGCGTTCCAGACCCGCTCGGTGGAAAACGACATCTCCTTCGATTCGATATCGGCGACGAGGTTCGCACACTGGGCGCCGCCGTGGGTTTTTGGATGAGCCTTGGCCGCTTCAGCGGCGAGTTTGCGGGCTCGCACGAGGTCGCCCTCATCACGCAGACCGCTCGCCAGATGAAACGCTGCCTCGGCCGCCATTTCATGATCGCCCGCTCGTTCCATGAAGGCCGTGAGCGCGGCCTCCTTGCGATCGTTGACGCCTTCGCCAACGGCAGCATCAGCGGCCCAAAGAATGCGATCGAGGTCGGCCGAGAGCCGTGCGGACGGATCGGCGTCGTCGGCATGAAACTCGAGAAGCGAGCGAAATAGCGCCGCGGCTTCGAGGATGGGTGAGCCCTTGTCAGTGACGCTTTCGTCGGCCTCTGGCTTCCACGCCAAAAACTCCTCAGGCGTACCGAGGGCCGGGGACGCGGGGTCGAGCTCAAAGGCGTCTTCGGGGGCCATCAGGCCGCGCTCGCCGGACGCAGCGAATGTGATGGCATCGCGTGCTAGCACATCCCACACCGTGGGCCGGTAGGCGTCGGGCATCGTGCCCTTCTGGATGATCGCGTCCCACTCAGCGACGGGAATTTTCTGGAGCGCGGCCCGCTCGGGGCTGCCTGGTGCGCCGACGGCATCGGCAAACCGCGCACGAATCGCGCCGACGATCGTGGGTAGATCCCACGCGGCGATTTTCGAGATGTCACCTGCGTCTGCTCCGCCTTGTGTCCGCTCTTGGTACCGCCACTGGTTCTGCTGGTAGAAGCCCCAGGTCCAGTTGGCACGGATTGCTTCAAGGACAGCCCGCGTCTCGGGCGGAGCCTTCGCGATCTCGGCGGCGAGGCGAACGATGTGATCGGCATCATCCCCGGCCCGCTCCCCCGTTTCGGCAACCACCCGCGTGGCGATCGCACGCGCCGCCTCGGCCCAGGCCTTGTCAGCGATCGCCGATTCTTCGACGCCGGCGAGTGCCTCGATCGCCGATTTTGGTTTGCCTTCCTCAAGTGCCTTCTCGACCTTCTTCCAGGCCTCGGCCCGGGTGCCTTGGGGCAAGTCTGCCGCCAGCGCCCGTGAAATCCACTCCATGCTGAAGCCTCCAAGGATCATTGCCACCGCCGCGACACCCACCGCGACCACTGCCCCAGCCCGCCCACGAGGCTTGCCGCAGTTCCCGCGCCGACTCACAAATCCAGAACGCATCATGGCTGCTCCACAGAAAAGACGCGGCCTGTGTGCCGCGGAGAGGGACTCGGGCAAAAAGTCTACGCCGAAGGGCAGGTAAGACGCACGATTTTCAGGAAAGTTCCCAGCCGCTGCCGCAGTCTCAGGGGGCGGTGCTGTTCGGCACCGGTGCCCGTGGTGGACGACGGTCATGCGCCATGCCGACCGCGGGGCTTTTTGGATCGCGGCGTCTCATTGGCCGGCTCCGCAAGCCGGCCGGCATCGCGGAGGGCCTTGCGAAGCAGGAACTCGACCTGCCCGTTGACACTACGGAGCTCGTCGTCGGCCCAACGCTTGAGCGCCTCATGCACCCGCGGATCGAGTCGTACGAGAAACGATGTTCGCGACACGCCAAGTGCCTCCCCATCCGATTTGTGGGTGCCGTCGCGGCATCAGTGATACATCGTGCCAGTATTGATGACCGGCTGGGTATGCCTGTCACCACAGAGCACAACGAGGAGATTCGACACCATGGCCGCGCGGCGCTCGTCGTCAAGCTCGACAACATGATCCTTTGCGAGATGGTCGAGTGCCATCTGCACCATGCCGACAGCCCCATCGACAATCGTGCGACGGGCCGCGACTACGGCCTGAGCCTGCTGCCGCTGGAGCATCGCCGCCGCGATCTCCGCCGAGTACGCCAGGTGACTGATGCGGGCGTCAATGACCTCGACCCCAGCCTTGTCGAGCCTCTCCTGCAAGTCTTCCTTGAGTTGTTCGCACACCTGAATGGTGTTGCCCCGGAGAGAGACCTCGTGATCCTCGCTGTCGTAGGGATACCGCAGCGCCAAGCTGCGAAGCGCGGCCTCGCTTTGTACGGCGACGAAATGCTCGTAGTCATCGACCTCAAAGAGCGCTTCGGCCGTGTTCACCACCCGCCACACCACGACCGCCGAGATATCGACCGGATTGCCATCACGATCGTTCACTTTCGACGGCCGCCCGGCCGAGTGGGATTTGTGCGTCAGAATCTTGCCCGCGGCATCCTTGACCTCGGGTGTCGTGATCGAGCCGGTTTCAAAGTTTCGCACGCGGAGGGAAATCCGCTTCTTGGAATAGAAAGGGTTCACCCAAAAGAATCCGGACTCGACGATTGACCCCTTGTATTCGCCAAAGAGCAAGAGCGCCCTGGCGTCGTTTGGCTGCACGGCCTGAAATCCGAAGAGCAGGAGAATGAACGCGACGAGGCAGCCGATCGCGAGAAGGATCATCACGAGCGACTCGGCCGCGGCTCCGCCGACAAAAAGCACCGGAACAAGCCCGAGCAAGGCCAGGCACGTCAGGAGCATTAGCCAGCCCGTCGCCGGCCGGAGTTTTTTCTCCGCGATCATGATGGACTCCGAGGGAAAGAACGAGATCGACACAGGAATATCGAAATGATATCACTTCGATATCTCACGTCAAGGAGCTCACAGAGACGGTCTCGCTGGGGCGACTCGGGGTGTGATGACCGTGAGTTTGGTGACGGATCGTTCGCAGCGGTAGGATCGTGCCCCATTCGCCGTCGGCTCGCGGCATTCCCACGACGAGCATTCCGAGCATGAAACCCGTTTCTGCCGTCGCCGGCGCGGTCGCGACGCTCTTGGAGATTTTTGTCACGGATATCGCTGATCCCGCGTGCACGCCATGCCGCATTGTCCGAGTGACCAAGAAATGAGTTCGCTCAACGAGGCCGATCTCGCGTGGCTGTGGGAATTAGCCAAGCGGCTTCAGGCGTGCCGCGACCTCGCGGCGGCCGAGGCGATCGCTGCTGAGGCCGTCGAGGAGCGAAAGGCGAGAGGCTGGAACGATCTCATGGCCTTGGCCATTGCCGAGACCATCGAGCCAGCTCTCGAAAACCTCCGCGATCGGGAGCGACTCGCGGGGCTCGCCGTTCGCGACCCACTCACAAACCTCTTCAATCGTCGGTACATGGAAGATGAGCTTGCTCGGCAGGTCGAAACGGCTCGGGCCTCAGGCAGGCCCCTCGCGGTCGCCATGCTCGACCTCGATCGGTTTCGCGACGCAAACGAACGCGACGGACATCCGGCCGGCGATAGGGTTCTCAAAACGTTTGGGGTTCTGCTTGAAGGCTTTGGAAGGCCGGGGGATGCGGCCTGCCGCTACGGTGGCGACGAGTTTGTACTCATCCTTCCAGGAACGACCGCTGCCGAGGCAGCCAACTGGCTCGACGCCCTGAGGGTTGCCGCCGCACAGACCGTGATCCACCATGAGGGTCGACCGTTCGCCCCGATCACGGTGTCGATCGGCGTGGCGGCGTTCCCCGACCACGGCACCGACGCCGCCGCGATTCTCATCGCCGCCGATGCCGCACTCTACGAGGCCAAGCGGTCTGGTCGGAACCACATCGGCGTAGCGAGGGGAGTCCAGGAGTGAACGCTTCGACCATCAAGAGTCTTTGGCCCCCGCGCGAGTCGCGTCGTCGAGCGAGCGGATGCCGCGGGCGAGCCACGTGGCTGCGGTTGCGGTGACAACACGGCCGGTCGCCTGGGCCTGCTCGTGGAGTCGAACCCAAAACTCCGTATCGCGAAACTCCCGAAGGCACCGGAGATACCGCACGCGGTCGGCGTCGCCGAGGCATCGCACAATGAGCGGCGAGAGCGCCTCATCGATGTTGTCGAGGCGACCCGGCGCCGTACACACAGGTACCACGAGGCCCGCATCGAGCGCGAGATCGGCCGCGACCGCATCGACCGCGTCTCGGATGCTCCGCGCCTTGTCGGTCGTTGGGCGGACGATGTCGTAGGGCGGAGACCACTCGGTTCGCGGTCGCAGAAGATCGACATGCGTGACGGCTACGACAAGGGGCGGGGGAAGCCGCTCAGGCCGTTCCCTGAACCACTGCCGGATGGCGACGAGCATGTCTCGGTCGGCGGCACGGGCGGCCGATGTGGCCGAGCACACGACGATCACGAGGTCAGAGCCAACAATCTCTTCAATGAGCACCAGTTTCTCACGAGACGTGACGGCGGCCGTTGCGTAGCCTGCCGTGTCGAGAATGATCGCGCGCTCGATACCATCTCGTGTGAGCCGATACGGCTCGACAAGTGGCGTACACGGCACGACATCCACCGCCGCATGGACATCGCCGAGCAGGGCGTTGATGAGGCTCGACTTGCCAGCCTTCACCTGCCCCACGACGACGATGCGAAGCGGCTCGGCGAAATCCTGGGCCGTTCGCCGCTGGATCGTCGCCGCGTCGGCCTTGGACCGGCTGGCCTCGAACTCACCCACGCGGGGCTCGTCGAGCACGAGGGTGCCCGAGTAGAGATCAATCACATAGCTGCCCGCTCGGCGGACGGTGAAGCCGACGGCCTGCCGCCGAAACGCCCCCGTCACGACGCCAAGCGAAGCTCGCCCCAGAAACTCTCGTCCCTCCCGCACGACCGCGGTGGCCGGGTTCCAGGCCATGAGCACGAGCCGGATCACCTGATACCCCCTGGTGGCGAGCATCCCGAGGCGACCCAATCGAAACAGATCGTTGAGTGTGACCGTGTGGGCCAGTGGCATGTTCGTATCGAGGTAGGCCCGCAGGTCGCGGGCAACGAGCTCCACGATGCGAAGCGCATGCGGCGCGGGAATCTCGAGGTCGGGCCGATCGCTCGCCGGGGCGTATCGACGGGCCACCGCCATGATCACCTCATGCACGAGCGGGCCAACCGCCGCGGGGCTTGCGTATCGATCGGCATCCGTTTCGGCCTGGATCGCGATCGCCTCGACATCGCTCCAGGCCTGCTGCCCGAGCGGTGGAAGGCCTGGCGGCGGGGGCTTTGCCACGGGCGCCTTGGGCTTGCCAATCCATCGAAGCCAGGCCCAGCCGACGAGCGAACAGGCCGTGCTCCCGATGATCCATGTCCAAACCTGGCCACGCTCGTAGAGCCACACAAATCCGGCCGCCGTGGCGACAGCCGTCGGCGCGATCAGCAAGAACACGGCAGCCAGGATGGCCACGATGCGACGGTTCATTCGGCCTCCGCGTCGCGTGAGGGTGGCTTGGTGAAGGTCGCGGTAACACGGCGTTCACCGAGGGCGAGCGATGCATTGTAGAAACGACGCAGGGCCATCGCCTCGGGCACATGCCCGTCGTGGACGCTCTGGAAATAGAACGCGAGCGTCCGGCCGAGCGCATAGGTCGTGCCTGCTGAATACACCGCCGCGGCGCCGGCTCCGGCCACAGGCACAACCTTCAGGAGGCTGCGGCCCGCCTGCCGCAGGAGCACCCCGAGCCCGAGTGAGGTCGTGAGCTCGGCCATGAGCCGCATCGTGAGGGTCTGCCCGTACACACTCGCCACACCGCGAAGCATCGTGAGCTGGATACCGAGGAGCAGCGGCAGATCGACCACGGGCAACGGCACGGCTCCGGCGCCGCCGGCCGCGAGGGCATGCCACATGATGATGCCGTGGGCTGCCCGCAGGCGGTCATCGGCGAGGACGCGGTTTCCCGCAGGATCGTCTGCAAGAATCGCTTGGAGGCTCACCGGGAGGGCGTCATCGATCGCGTTCCAGAGCGGGTCGAGGCCATAGAGCGGGTCCGTGAACCCGTCAGCAGGAAGCGTGAAGTCGATCGGCACGAATCGATCGGCCAGGCCTTGAAACGTTTTTTGTTGGATGGCGAGCGTGCGGGAAAGCTCGGTTGGCACCGTTTCGGGAATCATGCCGGTATCGGCACCGCTCCCGAAGGGATACGGCTCGACATGCTGCATCGTCGGCGTCGGATAGGCCTCATGGAGCGTTGTCTGGGCCACGATCACGGGCCACTGCGGGTGGACGCGACGGATTGACGTCAGTGGCCTGATGAGTGGTTCGAGGGCATGGTCGCATGCCTTCACGACCACAAGAAGCAGATGCGACTGCGCCGCTGCCACGACCATGTCATCGCTCGGGTCGTAGGCAACCTCACCGATCCCGCGGGTATCGAGAAGCTGCACGAGCGGTCTGTCAGCGTTTGGGAAGGGATAGAGCCGTGCCGTGCGGGTGCATGGTCGAAACCCATTGCCGATTTCGGCATCCGTGGCGGCCGTCAGCCCGCGGATGATCGACGTCTTTCCCGACTGGGCCTTGCCCAGCAGCCACACAATCGGCGCCGGCACCTTCTCGCGCGCCACGCGAAGAGCCTCGGCGATTGTCTCATCGCTTGCGGTCCCCGGGGGTGTCTCGCCGAACACGAGCTTCCACACATTTTCAAAAGTGCCCATGAAGAAAACCTACCGTGGCCGCTCGACTGCCACCATCAAGCGGGGTGAACTTCCCTTTTCTCCAGGAGGCCGCCGCTTGCTGGATTGGCCCGCCGGGTGTGTTAGAATTCGGTTCTGTGGTGTAGGCGGAGCGCAACGCCCACGCCTTGACGCCATGCTGACCACCGGCCCCGCATCCGGAGCAAGGCAGCGATGGTGCACGAGCATTCGTTGTTGGGAGTCGTTTTCATGCTCCAAAGTAGTGCGCAGTCCCTTCTGGCGGTCACCCTCCTCGCTTTCTGTTTGCCGATTGGTGCCGCCGAGCCGGATGCCGTGGTGAGCTTCAACCGCGACATCCGGCCGATCCTCGTCGAGAACTGCTTCGCCTGCCACGGGGCCGATAGCGGCAGCCGCAAAGCCGACCTCCGGCTCGACCTCCGGGACGACGCGATCGAGGCCGGTGCGATCGCGCCGGGCGACCCTGATTCGAGCGTCGTGCTCGATCGCATCTTTTCCGATGATCCCGAAGAGGTGATGCCGCCTCCGGCGATGAAGAAGACGCTCACGACAGAGCAGAAAAAACTGCTCACGACGTGGATCAAGGAAGGGGCCGAGTACGAACCCCACTGGTCGTTTATCCCGCCGGCCAAGTGCGAGCCTCCCGCGGTCACAAACGAGGCCTGGGTGCGAAATCCGGTCGATCGTTTTGTACTCGCGGGCCTCGAATCCAAGGGGCTTGCTCCGGCCCCCGAAGCCGACCGTCGCACGCTCGGCCGCCGCGCCGCCCTCGATGTCACGGGCCTGCCCCCCGACCCCGCCATGCTCGAAGCATTCGTGGCTGACACAAGGCCCGATGCCTATGAGCGGTACGTCGATGCGCTTCTTGCACTCCCCGAATGGGGTGAGCACCGTGGTCGCCACTGGCTCGACTACGCCCGCTATGCCGACACCCACGGCATCCATTTTGACAACTACCGCGAGATGTGGAGCTTCCGGCAGTGGGTCATCAAGGCGTTTAACTCCAACCTGTCGTTTGATGAGTTTACGCGGCACCAGCTCGCTGGCGATCTTGTGGACCTCGGCCCCGATGCCTCGCCCGACGCCGTGCTCGAGGCGAGGGTGGGGAGTGGGTTCAACCGCTGCAACATGACCACCAACGAGGGTGGCATCATCGACGACGAATACATCGTGCTCTATGCCCGCGACCGCACGGAGACCACGGCCGCCGTCTGGATGGGGCTCACGGTGGGCTGTGCGGTCTGCCACGATCACAAGTTCGATCCTGTCACCTCGAAGGATTTCTACGCGCTTTCTGCGTTCTTCAATAACACGCCGCAGAAGGCCAAAGACGGCAACGTCAAAGACACCAAACCGATCGTGTTTCTGCCGCTTCCGGAAGACCGTCCGAAGCTGGCCGAGCTCGAGGCGGCCCTGCCTGCCGCGAAGCGGGCGCTCGCCAATCGTCGGAAAGACGCGAGGAAAGATTTTGAGGCATACCTCGTGGCGGCCACGCCAGAGACCGTCGCGAAGGCCAATCCTGCTGACGTGCCGCTGGTGTCGGTCCCATTTTCCGAAGGGGAAGGCCTGGTGCTCCACGCATCGATCGAGGGCCGGTCGGTCGAGCTGCCGCTTTCCGAGAAGGCGACGTGGCACGACGGCCCTGCGGGAACGAAGGCGATCCTGCTTGATGGGAAGGCCACCGAGATACCTTCAGCCGGCGACTTCGAGCACAACCAGCCCTTCAGTGTGAGCTTCTGGCTCCAGCCGACGCCAAACGACGCGGCCTATTCGGTGGTGGCCCGGATGGATACGGCGTCGAAGTATCGCGGCTGGGATGTCTGGGTGCAGGGGCGTCGCGTCGGCATGCACCTGATCCATGCCTGGGCCGACGATGCGCTCAAGGTGGTGGCCAAGAAGCAGCTTCCGGCCGACACCTGGACCCGCGTGACGATCACGCACGACGGCACGAGCCGAACGCGGGGTCTGAAGATCTACTATGACGGCGTCCTTCAGCCCCATGAGCTCGAAAATGGCACGTTCAAGAAGACGTCCATCAAGGCCGACGTTCCGCTCACGATCGGCAGCCGCACCGGTGGCGGTGCCGCCTACAGCGTGGGCCTGGCCGACCTCTCGATCCATGGCCGTGCCCTCTCGGCCTCTGAGGTCGATGGCCTCTCGAAGCTCGCGGCACTTGCGGAGGTCGTCGCGCTTCCGCCTTCGGAGCGGATCGCCGCTGGTGCCACGCTCTACGACTGGTGGCTCGGATCGCAGGATGAGGCTTCCATTACGGCCACGAAGGCCCTTGCCGATATCGAGACCGAGATCTCCGAGATCAATCGTCGCGGCACGATTGCGCATGTGATGGCCGAGAATCCGGGCACCCCCAAGGCGGCGATTCTCGACCGCGGGGAATACGACAAGCCGAAGGAAGAGGTGGTCGCGAACACGCCCGAGGCGCTGCCGCCGTTCTCCGAGGCCTTTCCGCGAAACCGGCTCGGCCTCGCGGAGTGGCTCTTGAGCGACGAGCATCCGCTCACGGCGCGCGTGACCGTCAACCGTTTCTGGCAGGAGGTATTTGGCCACGGACTCGTGCGCACGGCGGGCGACTTCGGCATCACTGGCGAGCTCCCCAGTCACCCCGAGCTGCTTGACTGGCTCGCCGTCGAGTTTCGTGAAACCGGCTGGGACATCAAGCGTCTCTTCCGGCTCATGCTCACAAGCGCCACCTACCGGCAGTCGGCCGTCACGACGCCCGAGAAGGCGACCCTCGACCGCGACAACCGATGGCTCTCCCGCGGCCCTCGCTTCCGCATGGATGCCGAGATGATCCGCGACCAGGCGCTCGCGGCCTCGGGGCTTCTCGTTCGCAAGCTCGGTGGCCCGAGCGTGAAGCCGTATCAGCCCGAAGGTGTGTGGGAAGCGGTCGCGATGCCCGAGAGCAACACGCGAAACTACAAGGCCGAAACGGGTGAAAGTCTCTACCGCCGCAGCATGTACTGGTTTTGGAAACGATCGGCGCCGCCGGCATCGCTTGACATCATGAACGCGCCGTCTCGCGAGGTCTGCACGGTAAAGCGGGAACGGACCAACACACCGCTTCAGGCGCTCGTCACCTTGAACGACCCGCAATTCATCGAGGCTGCCCGGGCGCTTGCTGACCTCGCGCTCGAGCAATCGGGCGATGATTCCACGCGGATTAACTTCGTGGCCCGCCGCGTCCTAGCCCGGCCACTGGAGCCGGATGAACAGGAGATCATCGGCGGCTCGCTCGCCTCGCTCATGGCCCACTACGCCGCGAACCCAGGCGACGCCCGCACGCTCGTGACGGTGGGCGAATCGAAACCGCGGTCAGCCGACATTCCCAAACTCGCGGCCTGGACGATGCTCGTCAACGAGCTTCTCAATCTCGACGAGGTGCTTTGCAAATGAATCCTCTGATGCCCATGCCAGATCCCATGACCGAACTCGGCCTGAACCTCACGCGACGTCGGTTCTTCGAGCGGGGAAGCCACCTGCTCGGCGGCGCGGCGCTGGCCACACTCATGGGCGAAGCTGCTGCGAGTGGCGCCGCTGCGACTCCCGCAGGCGTCGAGCGCGTGGCGGGTGCCGTCGGCCCACACTACGCCCCAAAAGCAAAGCATGTGATCTACCTGCACATGGTGGGCGGCCCACCGCAGCAGGACATGTATGACTATAAGCCGGCGATGAATGACTGGTATGACAAGGACCTCCCGGAGAGCATTCGGCAAGGGCAGCGGCTCACCACGATGACCTCGGGCCAGGCGAGGTTTCCGATCGCGCCATCCGTCTTCAAGTTTGCCCGCCAAGGGAAGTGCGGCATGTGGATGTGCGAACTGCTGCCGTGGACCGCGAAAGTGGCAGACGAGCTCTGTTTCGTTCGCTCGATGCACACCGAAGCGATCAACCACGAGCCAGCGATCACGTTCATCCAAACGGGTAACCAGATCACCGGCCGCCCCTGCCTTGGGTCGTGGGCGAGTTATGGCCTCGGGTCACTCAACAAAGATCTCCCCACGTTCGTCGTCCTCGTGGCCAGGTCGACCGTGGTCGAGCAGGCCCAGGCCATCGGTGCGCGCCTGTGGTCGAGCGGGTATCTTCCGGGCGAGCATGCGGGCGTGAGTTTCCGGTCGGCGGGTGATCCGATTCTCTATCTCACAAACCCACCGGGCGTGTCGCCGGCTGTTCGTAGGCAGACGCTCGACGGCATTCAGGCCATGAACGAGCGCACGCTCGCCACGATCGGTGATCCGGAAACCCGCACCCGTATCGCCCAGTATGAAATGGCCTTTCGCATGCAATCGAGCGTGCCCGATCTCACCGACCTCTCGAAGGAGACGTCGGCGACGCTCGAACTCTACGGCGAGCAGGTGACGAAACCGGGGTCGTTTGCCAACTCCGTGCTCATGGCGCGGCGGATGGTGGAGCGGGGCGTGCGGTTCGTGCAGATTTACTTGAACCACTGGGATCATCACTCCAACGTCGTGGGCCGGCTGAAGAATGGCTGCAACGACATCGACCACGCCACCTACGGGCTCATTTCAGACCTCAAGGCTCGCGGCCTCTTGGACGAGACGCTCGTGGTGTGGGGGGGCGAGTTTGGCCGCACGGTCTACTCCCAAGGCGGCCTCACGAAGCAAAACTACGGCCGTGACCATCACCCCCGTTGCTTCACGATGTGGATGGCGGGTGGCGGCACACGGCCCGGGCAGATCTACGGCGAGACCGACGATTTCTCCTACAACATCATCAAAGACCCCGTGCATATCCGCGACTTCCATGCCACGGCACTGCACCTACTCGGCTTCGACCACGAGCGTTTCACGTATCGCCACCTCGGGCTCGACTTCAAGCTCACCGGCGTCGAGCATGCCCGTGTGATCCCTGATCTCCTTGCGTAAAACGTCGCTCCTTGTGCGCAACGTGGCAGTCGCTCGGCGTGGTACGATCCATTTTTTGTTCCGGGAATATGGAGATGAGCGTATGAGGCGGCTTGCGAACCGGTCACTTCTCACGGCAATCGCGGTGGTGCTTGCATGCACGGCCACATCGGTGCTGGCCCAGAAGCAGAAAAAATCAAAGGCGGCGAGTGATGCGCAACTCGCGACGGCTCGCGAGTTGCTGGCGCTGCCTCCGAGGCCGGCCCGTCCTCCTCTCCCGCCGAGTACGCTGCCCCTCGAGTTTATCGATGGTGAGCGCATCGCCTTCATCGGCAACTCCACGGCCGAGCGGATGAACCTTTTTGGTCACTTTGAAACACTGCTCCACGAGCGATTCCCGACAAAAAAGCTCGTCGTCCGCAACTTCGCCTGGCCGGCCGACGAGGTGGCCAACCGCCAGAGGCCTTGGTCATACACCAATCTCGACGACCCACTCGCTGCCTTCGGAGCCGACACCTGCTTTCTATTCTTCGGGTTCAACGAATCATTCGCAGGCCCGGAGGGGATCGAGAAGTTTACGAACGACTACCTGAAGTTTCTCGACGATTTCGCGGCACGGTATCCCCGTGACGACACGAAGGCACCACCGCGTGTGGTGATCGTGTCGCCGATCGCCGTCGAAGACATGGGGGCTACGCTCCTGCCCGACGCCGCGGAACGCAACGCCATCCTCGCGACGTACCGTGATGCCGCCCGTGACGTGGCGGTATCACGCGGCATCGCGTTTGTCGATCTCTTTGATCCGACGCTCGATGCCTTCACTGCGGCCGACAAGGCCACGCTCTTCACCATCAACGGCTGTCATCTCAACGAGGACGGCGACCGCCTCATGGCCACCGCGCTTGACGCAGCGCTCTTCGGCCCCCCTCCGGCCGAGAGGCTCTCCCCCGAGGCCTTTGAACGACTCCGCGCCGCCATCAACGACAAGTCGTGGGTTCATCTCCAAGATTACCGGATGGTCAATGGCTGGTATGTCTACGGCAGCCGTCGCACGTGGGACACCGAGACGTTCCCGCGTGAGTTCGTGAAGCTTCGCAACATGACGGCGGTGCGTGATGCGTATGTCCACGACATCGCCGCCGATCGACCGGTGTCGGCGGCGCCGGATGATTCGGGCACCGGCGAGCTTATCGAGCCGCAAACCCGCTTCGGCGACCCACGGCAGGACTACAGCGAGAATCCTGAGGGTGGCCCCACCATCCTCCCGCCCGACGAGTTCATCAAAACCTGCACGGTGCCGCCGGGCTTCGAGGTGCAGCTTTTTGCTGACGAATCGAAATTCCCCGAGATCGCCAACCCTGTGCAGCTTGCCTTTGACTCGAAGGGCCGGCTCTGGGTCGCCACGATGCCGAGCTATCCGCAGTGGCGGCCGGGCGATCCAAAGCCAGCCGACAAGCTCGTGATCCTTGAAGACACCGACCATGACGGCAAGGCCGACACGAGCACGGTCTTCTACGACAGGCTCCACTGTCCCACGGGCTTTCAGTTTTATAACGGCGGCGTGCTCGTGATGGACCAGCCGCGGATGGTCTGGCTGGCGGATCGCGACGGTGACGACAAGGCCGACGAGGTCGTTCACCTCCTCGACGGTTTCGCGACTGAAGACACGCATCATTCCGCAGGTGCCTTCGAGATGAGCCCGGGAGGCAGCCTCCGTATGCTCGAGGGCGTGGCGACGGGCACGGCGATCGAAACCCCGTGGGGCCCGTTTCGCAAACACGGCCCGTCGGGCTCGTATGTCTTCGATCCGCGTTCCCTCGAGATCAGCTTCTTCGCAACACCCGGCCACGGCAACCCATGGTGCTACGTCTTCAACGAGTGGGGACAGGGCATCGTGGGCGACGGCACCGGTGCCACGCAGCACTGGGACACTCCGCTCGCCGGCGCTCAGTATCGCGGCCGTAAGGGACTCAATCCGGTCTTTGACACCGAGCGGATGCGGCCGGTTGTCGGCAGCGAATTCCTCCGGACGAAGCAGTTCCCTGACGATGTGCAGGACCAGTTTCTCTATGCGTGCGTGATCAACACCAACGGAATGCCCCGCTGGACGATTTCGGATGACGGGGCGGGCTACAAGGGGGTGCGGGTGCGACATGATTCGAAGAATCCCGAGACTGCCTTCGATCTGCTCAAGAGCACCGACAAGCATTTCCGGCCGGTCGATCCGCAGATTGGCCCCGACGGTGCCCTCTGGTTTGGCGACTGGGCCAATCCCCTGATCGGCCACATGCAGTACAGCCAGCGAGACCCCAACCGCGACAAGAAGCATGGGCGAATCTACCGGCTTGTCTACCCGGGCAAGCCGCTGCTTGAGCCCGAGACGCAGGCCGGCAAGAGCGTGGCCGACGTGCTCGCACAGCTCGAGAGCCACCAGTGGCGAACTCGGTATCGGGTTCGGGCTGATCTCCAGGCTCGCGACGCTCAAGCGGTGTTGCCCGTCGCGGCTGAATGGCTGGCTACGGTGCTCGCCAGTGACCGTCCGCAGGAGGTCAAGGACCGCCTTGCCACGGAAGTGCTCTGGCTCCAGCAGAGTTTTCATGCCATCGACATGCCACTCCTGCGGCAGCTTCTCGCGGCGGCCACGCCCGAGGCCCGTGCGGCGGCCACCCGCGTGGTCGTTGACTCACGACAAGCCCTCGCTGAGGCCGAAGCGATCCTCATCGCCCAGGCCCCCGATCCGCATCCACGGGTCCGCACCGAAGCGGTGCGGGGTCTGAGTTTCTTCCCGACCGAGGCCGCTATGAAGGCGGTTCTGGCGGCGGCCAATGTCACCGCTGGCGACAGCTATGTGGTCTACACGGCTGACGCGGCGCTCGGGGCAAACATCGATGTCTGGCGGCCCCTCCACACCAAAGGTGAGTTTGTGGCTCCGGGCACGCCGGCAGCCGAGCTCGTCACAAATGTGCTCGGGCTCGACAAGAAGGCGGCCGAAATGAAGCCCTACCTTGCGATTCTCTTGGCCGAGCAGCCTCACAGTACCGAGGAGCGAAACAAGGCGATGCAGGCCATCGCCTTCATGCAGGGGGGCGATCCCAAAAACGGCCGGCTCGTCTTCGAGCGGGTTTGCATCAACTGCCACAAGATCGGCGAGAAGGGGGCCGAGCTCGGGCCTGAGCTCACACATGTTCGGAAGAAGCTCGCGCCGGTCAAGCTCTTGGAATCGATTCTCGACCCCAACGCCGAGGTAGACCCCAAGTATCTCTCCACCCTCGTCGTCACCGACGATGGCAAGAGCATGACAGGGCTGCTCGTGAGCGAGAATGAAAAGGAGCTTGTGCTGTACGACGGCAAGGAGAAGAAGACGATCCCGCTCGACACGATTGACGAGCGAGTGAAGCTCAAACAGAGCAGCATGCCCGACGGGCTCGCCGCCACGCTCTCGCCCCCCGAGCTCCTCGACGTGATCGAGTATTTGAAGGGGCTGAAGTAGGCGAGACAGACCGGTCTTCTCGCTTCCACCCCGAAAAGCAGGGAGGCTCAGGGGGGCTGTGCCGGAGACGACGGCGTTGGAAACGTTGCGAAGCCATGGATGGCGGAGCGACGTTTCCATCGGGTGCCGCGGAGGCCTGGAGGGCCGTAGCAAGCGTCCGGCGACCCGGCACAGCCCCCCTGAGCCGGTGCCTCATAAAAAGCGGTGGTCACTCATTCGCTACGAGCTCGAGGAGCACATCGCGAACCTCGTGCATCGCGAGTGACGTGCGGGCGAGTGATCCGTCGCTACAGAGAAAGACCGGGCCATCGTCGGGGTGTGCTGGCAGTCGGCCGTGCGAGCCGCGAACGATCGAGGCATCGGTGCTGATGAACCGCATGAGCGTGCGAAAGCCGAGCGACTTCTTGGCAAGGGCCCAGGCGATCTTCAGTTTCGGAAGCGCGATGGCAGGGTCGAGAAAAAGCTCCACGGGGTCGTAGCCGGGCTTCTTGTGGATATCGACGGTGCGTGCGAAGTCGGGCATCTTGGCGTCATCGAGCCAGTAGTAGTAGGTGAACCAGCGATCGGCTGCGGCAACCGCCACGAGATCACCGGCTCGCGAATGATCGAGGCCTACGTCGGCCATCGCCTCGCGTCCAAGCACGTCGGCAACGCCGTCGGTCGCCATGAGGACAGCACGCACCTCGTCGAGCCGCGCGTGATCCCGCACATACACGTGAGCCACCTGATGGTCAGCGACCGCAAACGCCTCGCTTGAGCCGGCATCGAGGAGCTCCCAGCCGAGATCGACCTCCTGCACCGCGAGAAGCCCAGCCTTCCGCAGCGCCCGGTTGAGATGCACACCATCGCGAACCGGCGTGATGCCGTATTCCGAGAGCACAACGACCGTGTGCCCCATGCCTGCCGCGTGTTCGCCAAGCGCACCGGCAACGCGATCAATCGCCTCGCATGCCGCTACGGCTTCTGGCGAGTCGGGGCCGAACCGCTGGAGGTCGTAATCGAGGTGGGGCAGGTAGCAGAGCGTGACCGTCGGTCGCGCGGTCTCCATCACGCGGGTAGTGGCCGCCGCAATCCATTCCGATGAGCGAATCCCTGCCTTCGGTCCCCAGAAGTCAAACAGCGGAAATCGGCCGAGCGATCCCTGAAGTTCACGCTTCAGGTCGGCGGGCTGAGTATAGATGCTCGGAATTTTCCGGCCGTCGGCTGGGTAGACAGGCCTGGGCGTCACCGCGGCATCCACCGCCGCATACATGTTGAACCACCAGAACATTTTTGCCGTGGTAAAGCTGTCGCCGAATCGCCGCCTTCCCACGTTCCAGAGTTTCTCATCCTCGCAGCCCACGAGGCGATTGCTCTGGCGCCAAAACATCACCTCGGACAGATCGCGGTCATACCAGCCGTTGGCGACGATGCCGTGATCGCGTGGCGGTCTTCCGGTGAGCATCGTCGCCTGAGCTGGGCAGGTGACCGCCGGGAGCACCGTGCCGAGTGGCGCCGTGAAGCCCTCGCGGCCAAGCGCCGCAAGCCTCGGCGTGTACCTCAACAGGCCGGGGGTAAGCCCGACGACATTCATGAGAAGTAATGGTTTCATCGAGTTGAGTGTACGACCGCCAGGCCCATTGGCGGTATCATGAGGGGCATGATTCGCTCGTTGAGGATGTTTGGTTTCGTTGCCGGCAGTGTGGCATCGCTTGCTTTCGCGAAGCCGGTCGGAGACAAGACGCCGGTTGTGGCCGATGCGGCCAGACCTGCCGCGGCCACACCCGATGTGGCCACACCTGCTGCGGTCACCACGGCAGACCCGACGGTTCCGACAGACGACCTGTCGCTGCTCGTTCGGCCGCTCACCCGCGACGAGCTTGCCAACGAGGCGACCGCCTGGCGGGATCTGCTGCGGGACAAAGTGGCGGAGCTGTCGCGACTCCAGCTCGATTTCAAGAAGCCCGAAGAAACCGACGCAACCAAAGAGCTGACCACAACGGCATCCGATATCAGCCGCCTGCAAGAAGAGCGGACACGCATTTCCGATCGGCTGCGGGTTGTGCTCGACGAATGGGAGCGAAAAGGTGGCGACCCGGCCGAGTACCGGCTCTATGCCACGGCGGTTGGTGGCATTCAGGTCGATGTCAAAGACGCAGCCACCAGCGTGCGGATTATCCGTGACTGGCTCGTGTCGGATCGCGGGGGAATTCGCTGGGCATGGAACATCGGGCAGTTCGTGGCACTCCTTGCGGCGTTCTGGGGTCTCTCGTTGATCCTCGCGACCATTGCCGGCCGGGCGGCCACGTCGATGCGAGGCAGCTCGTCGCTCCTGAAGACGTTTCTCACCACGTTTGTGCGGCAGGCCACACTCGTGATCGGCGCCATCGTGTCGCTCGCGGCGCTCGAAGTGAATATCAGTCCGCTTCTGGCCCTCATCGGCGGTGCGGCCTTCGTCGTGGGTTTCGCCCTCCAGGGCACGCTTTCCAACTTCGCCCAGGGGCTCATCATCCTTGCCTATCGCCCCTTTGATGTCGGCGACTATATCGAGGCCGGTGGCGTGGGGGGCATTGTGGAGTCGATGAACATGCTCGCCACAACGATCCGCACCCCCGACAACAAACAAGTCATTGTGCCCAACGGCAAGGTCGGGGCCGACACGATCACCAACGCCACCGCGTCGCCCATTCGCCGGGTCGATCTCACGTTTGGCGTCGGCTACTCCGACGATATCAGCAAGGTTCAGGCCGTCCTCGAGAAGCTCGTCGCCGTTCATCCGCTTGTCTTGAAAGACCCACTCCCCGTGATCGAGGTCAACGCCCTGGCCGACTCATCGGTGAACTTTGTCGTGCGGCCCTGGAGCAAGACCGCCGACTACTGGACGGTCTACTGGGATCTCACGCGGGGCGTGAAACTCGCGTTTGACCGCGAAGGCATCTCGATCCCGTTTCCGCAGCGGGATGTTCACTTCTACACCATGGGAAGCGGCGACTCCGCTCCCCCATCGTCCTGACGCTGGCCCACGCCCAGGCCGAGCGGTACACTTAAAATTCCTTCCTTGTGCGGCCCCTTTTCATCCCTGGGCCACGGTTCCGTCGCTCCCACCGTGCGGCTTTTGATGATGCGGCATCTTCACCCCATCATGCTTCTCGTGCTCGCCATGGTGATCGTCACCGCCGAAGGACCGGTGCATGCCGCGGGCATCGAGCCACCGCGGACGGTCGCTCTGTTTCTCGAGCGGCACTGTGCCGACTGCCACCAGGGGAAGGATGCCGAGGCCGGGTTTGACATCGGCACGCTCGTGCTCGAGGCGGGCTCTTCTGCCGGCGACCATGCCTGGACGACACTCATCGACCGGGTCGCGGATGGCGAGATGCCACCCCCCGATGCCGAGCAGCCGAAGGCCGCCGAACATTCGCGGTTCCTGGCCAGCGCAGGCGACTGGCTCTCCGACTCGATTCGCACGCGGGACGCGGCGATCGGGAGAGTCCGCGGGCGAAGGCTCACGCCACGCGAGGTGGAGCGGTCGCTCCATGCTGTCCTCGGGATTGATATCCCCCTTGCCGACAGGCTCCCGCTCGAGCCCAGGCCAGGCGGCTACACCACGGTGGCGACGAGGCAGTCGTTTTCGCATCATCAGCTTGGGCGGCACCTTACGGTCGTCGATCGTGCGCTCGACGAGGCGTTTGGACGGGCTGCTTTGTCACCCGAGTCACTCATCCGTGACCTCGATCCCACAGCGATCGTGCGCACGGACCCCACGAAGCGCTGCCGAGAGCCCGAGCTGCGAAAGGGCAAGGCTGTTGTCTGGTCGGGTGGGCCGATCTACTACGGACGCATCCCGGCCACCACGGCACCATCGGACGGCTGGTATCGCTTTCGCGTCACGGCCTTGGGTCTCAAGCTCCCGTCAACGGGTGGCGTGTGGTGTACGGTTCACTCGGGGCGATGCGTTTCGAGCGCGCCATTGCTTCAGTATGTGACGGCCTTCGAGGCAACCGAGCAAACCAAAGATATCCGCTTCACATGCTGGCTTTCCAAGAACGACATGCTTGAGATTCGGCCAGGTGATGTCACGTTGCCTCGCGGACGTTTTGCCGATGGCCAAGTTGGAGCGGGCGAGGGCGACAAGCAGGACCTCCCGGGCCTCGCGATCGACCGAATCACAATGGAGCGATGTCATGTCGGGGCCGACGATGAGACGCTTCGCCGGCTGCTCTTCGGTGATGTGCCTCTCGACTCGGTCGAAAACAAGAAAACCGGCACGCGAAGACTGCGGCCGCGGCCAGCGGATGCCAAAGCCGACGTGGGCCGCCTCGTGAAGGGCTTCGCCCAGAGGGCTTTTCGGCGACCGGTTTCAAAGGATGTCGTCGCGTCGTACGTGTCGCTCGCGCACGCCCAGCTCAAGGAAAAGGTTGCGTTTGTCGATGCCCTTCGGGCTGCGTATCGGGCCATTCTCTGTAGCCCTCGGTTCTTATTTTTCACGGAAGAGCCCGGGCCGCTCGACGACCATGCCCTCGCCTCGCGGCTGTCGTATTTCTTGACGGGTGGGCCGCCAGACGGCATCCTCATGGCCCGCGCTGATGACGGAACGCTCCGCGACCCGGCGGTGATTCGCCGCGAGGCCGACCGGCTCCTCGAAAGCGATGGCCTTCACCGTTTCGTGAGGGACTTTGCCGCCGAGTGGCTCGACCTCGACCAGATCGATTTCACCGAACCCGACACCAGGCTCTATCCCGGCTTTGATCCGATCGTGCAGGCAGGGATGCTCGCGGAGACCCACGAGACGCTTGTCGATGCGTTTGCCAAGAACCGAAGCGTGCAGTGGCTTCTCGACGCTGACACCACCTGGCTCGACAGCCGTCTTGCCAGATACTACGAGGTGCCTGGTGTTGCGGGTGATGACCGCCGCTGGGTGCCTCTGTCGTCGAGCAGCCATCGTGGCGGAATATTGGCCCACGGGGCGATCCTCAAGGTGACGGCAAACGGCAATACCACGTCGCCGGTGGTTCGCGGTGTGTGGATCGGTGAGCGGATTCTCGGCGACGAGATTCGACCACCGCCGGGAGGTGTGCCGGCCATTGAGCCCGATATCCGTGGCACGACGACCATTCGCGAGCAGCTCGAGCGGCATCGCGCCGATGCTTCGTGTGCCTCATGCCATCGCACGATCGATCCACCCGGCTTCGCGCTCGAAAACTTTGATCCGTCGGGACGCTGGCGCGACCGCTACCTCGCGATGGCCGACGGCAAGCGGAAGGCAGGGATACCAATAGATCCTTCTGCTACGCTTCCCGACGGCCATTCGTTCAAGACTTTCGAGACGTTTCGCTCGCTCGTCGCTCACCAGCCCGATCGACTTGCCCGAAACCTCGCGGGTCACCTGCTGGTCTATGGCACGGGAGCCACACTGTCATACGCCGACCGCAAGGCGGTCGCAGCGATCGCTGCTCGCGGGGCGAGAAACGACCACGGCGTTCGATCGATCCTCCATGAGGTGGTAACAAGCCCTCTCTTCACTTCAAAATAGCGTTTGACCACATACTCAAGGCAATCTCGCAAGGCAGCCACCATGACCAGGCCCACTCGCTTTCATGTCGATACCCGACGCATGCTTTCCCGCCGCACGGTGCTGCGAGGTGCAGGCGTCGCGATGGGCATGCCCTGGCTGTCGGCGATGGCGCCGGCCTTCGGTGGCGTGAAGCGAGCGGTTCCGCGGCGGTTCGTGGCGATCACGTTAAGTCTTGGGCTTGTGCCCGAGCACCTGTTCCCGACGGAAGCGGGCCGAGCGTGGAAACCGTCGCCGTACCTCGCAGCCCTCGCGGATCTTCGCGACCAACTCACGCTCGTGTCGGGAACGTCGCATCCCGGCGTGTCGGGTGGGCATCGTGCGGAGGCGAGCCTGCTGACGGCCGCCCCGATGTCGAACGCGGCACAGTCCAGGAATACCGAGTCGATCGATCAGCATCTCGCCCGGCATCTTGGAGGGGAAACGCGGTTTCCATCGCTCGTGCTCGGCATCACCGGAAGCAATAGCCCCTCCTACACCGAGAACGGCTCGATGATTCCCGCGGAGACCTCGCCAGCGAGTCTCTTCACGAGGCTCTTTGTGGCCGACAGTCCAGCCGCCCGGGAGCGGCAGGTGGCTCGCGCTCGCGAGGGGCGAAGCATCATGGACCTTGTGGCCGATGACACGCGTCGGCTCGAACGATCTCTCGGGGCTGGTGACCGAGGTCGGCTCGATGCCTACTTCACGAGCGTGCGTGACCTCGAGCGGCGGCTCGTCGATGCTGAGGCGTGGGCCGACCGTCCCAAGCCGGTCGTACCGATCGCGAAGCCGGTCGATATCGGGGACCCCAATGACGTCATCGCCCGCCAGCGGCTCATGAGCGACATGGCACGGCTCGCGCTCGAAACCGATTCGACGCGATTCGTGACGATGCACATGGGGGGTGGGGGGGGCGTGGTGCCGGTGCCGGGTGTCGATGAGGGCTACCACTCGCTCTCGCATCACGGCCGCGATGACGACAAGCTCTCGCAACTGGCGCGTGTCGAATCGGAGATCATGAAGGCCTTTGGAGATTTTCTCCGTGGCCTGGCGGCCCGCAACGAGGACCACGAGACGGTCCTCGATCGCACGACGGTGCTCCTCACGAGCAACCTTGGCAACGCATCGAGCCACGACAACCGCAATCTTCCCGTCGTCGTCGCCGGCGGCGGCTTCCGCCACGGCTCGCATCTCGCCTTCGATCGGAAGAATAACCACCCGCTGCCGAATCTCTTTGTTTCCATTCTTCAGCAGACCGGCCTGGAGACCGACCGCTTCGCCACGTCCACCGGCACGCTTCCCGGGCTGGATCCTGTGTGAGGATATGACACCGCCCGGGGTTGCCCAGGCTACCCCACATGTGAATCAGCCTCCGTGTCAGGCGGGCCACCAGTAAAGCATGGCGGCGAACACGAGGGAGGCAAGAAGCACGCCGTCACGCCAGGTGATGCGGCCGCTCGCGCGGTGGAGCCGCACAGAGTCAAGCAGGGCACCCGTTGGGCAGCCGTAGCGGCAATAGGCCATTGGGTATCGGACGCTTGCGACGAGGCTCGCACCGAAGATCACGAGGGCGGGCACGCCCGCGATCAGCGGGAGGTAGGCGTCAAAGGGTTCGAGATCGACAAGGGCAATCGGTAGCGGTGCGACGACCGTGAGGATCGCCAGGGCGAGGAGGGCCCAAGGGAAGACCGTGAGCCAGCCACGGACTTGTGATGGGATCCTGCCTTTTGGCTTCGCCATCCGCAGCAGGAGCTGTTGGGCTGCGCCATGAGCACAGAGGTGTGAGCAGTAGACGTTTCGCTTCGTGGTCACAGGCGTCGCGAAGGCGACGACGGTGAGAACGGCAAGCACGACGGCTCCTGCCGGCACGCCCGCCTGGCACCAGCCTGCACACTGCGCAAGCGACAAGAGGGCTCCGGCCCCAAATCCGAGATAGCCGAGCACGGCAACAGGCAGGACGAGCCTTCCAAACCACGTGCCACGAACCCGCGTGAAAGCCGTGACGACGCCGGCGAGGATCACCGCGAGGGCTCCCCACTGCGGTGGCTCGATGCCGCGGAGCCATGCCGCGGCCCGCGTGACGATATCGCCACGAACACTCCAACCGGCTTGCTCCTCGCGGGCTACCCGCACGATGCCCTCGGCGATCGCCTGGCTTGTCATTGTCGCGCCACTCACCCCTTCGACACCATGATCAGCAGGGTTAATCCCAGCGAGAGCCTCGATCGCCATCCCACGCCACAGTCCACGAAACGCCTCATCGTCACGGACGTATCCCACATAAGGCTCGTTGTCGAACGATGCGAGGACGGCGATGCCAACGACCCTGTTTTCCGAATCAAAACCGATGATCGCGTCGGTCGGGCCCTGGTAGCCGATCACGCGGTCGGCCGCGGGGCTCGTTCGCAGGCACCAGCCAAGCGACGTTCCATCGGCGGCCCGAACATGGATGACCGACTCATCTCCCGGCTCGGCCGCGATGCCCGCAGCCTCGGAAAACACAATCTGCACATCGGCAAGCGTGGGCTTCGTATCAAACCGGCTCTCGGCGGCGCTGCCTCCGAGCCGCAGCATGATCGCATCGACGATTGCCATGCTCGTGAGCGTCGAGCCCGCCACGGCATCCACCTTCGGCGCGGGCCCCTCGGCAATCTCCGCGAGGGGGCGCCCGACCAGCGATTTCAAGAACGATGCGTCGCGCTCGATCGCCCGCACATGGTCTCGCGTGTCACCACTGGAAAGGATCTCCATGCCGACGATGACGAGATCTGCGTTGCATACCAGCAGGATATCCGTCGGCCCCGAAAACCCGATCGCGGCATTGCCCGCCGGGCTCGTCCGGAGAATCGTGCCGACACGGCTCCCATCAGCCCCGAGCACATCGCGGCCACCGCCCACCGCAGCCGAGGGTTCGCCGATCGCAGCCGCGTCGGAAAGAGACGGCTGCACGACATCAATCGACACGCTCGAAAGATCGAATGCCTCACGCCGCGCGAGCCGCTCGGCATGTGACGCATGCACGAGCCACGCGATGGCACAGACGACCGCAAGCCTCGCCCCATGGCCCATCACCATGCCGAGGCGATTGCGGGAATAAATCGTCACGGTCACTTCCTGACCGGGGCAGATACACCCGCGGCGGCGGGAATCTCGATCGGATCAGCGAGCGTGGTGCGGCGGGCCTTGCCAGGGAGTTTCAGGAGCTCATCAAGCTCAGCCCAGTGATTTTCATACACGCCCCGTGGCGTGCTGCCGTGCTTCACTGCCACGCTCGCCGCCTTGCCAACGACCTCCCCCATCATCCCGCAGGTCTTCATCACGCGAACGGTCCCGAGCGCCTCATGCGTCACCGAGATGCAGCGGCCCGCCATGAAGAGGTTGTCGATATCTTTTGAGTAGAAACATCGATACGGCACGGGATAGCCGATCGTGCGATCGATTCGTCGATCGTGAACCGCCTTCGAGATAAAGGGGTTGTCGGGAAACTTTTTGGCGTACTGCTCCTTCGGATAGTGAAGGTCGATTGACCAGGTGGTCGGCACGCAGCCATCCGGAAAATCCTTCTTCGCGACAATGTCGTCCTGCGTGAGCACGACATCGCCGAGAATCCGACGGCTCTCCCGCGGGCCGCCGATCGAGGCGATCCACGTCAGCACGGCGTTTGGATGCTTCTTCGCGCCATCACCGTTTTTCATCGCGTTCCACGCCCCGAACACGGCTCGCAGGTTCCAGTCACGAATGCCTTCGGCGTCGCCAAGTGGATCCTTGTCAAAACCGCTCTCCCAGAACCACTGCCCATGAAAATCCTTTGGATAGGGGAAGTCGGCCATCGCAAGCGGCAGCGCCCAGGGCGTTTCCGGGAAGGTCTGAGGGGCTTCACCGTTTGCCCAGGCCCACATGTTGCTCATGCCCATGCGTCCCTTTGGCTCCATCACCGTCTCTGCACCAGCGAGGTGGCCGATCGTGGCATGCCCCGTGGCATCGCAGAAAAACGTGCCGGTGAACTCGAGCTCCCTGCTCGTACGGGTGTCGATAGCCGTCACACTCACGATGCGGTTCCCTTCGCGGTTCACCGCATACGCATGCGTGTTCAAAAAGAGATCGATATTCCGCTCGGCCCGAATGAGCTGTTCTTTCTTGGCGTCGCCAAACTCCTCAAACGTTCCAGGGCTCTTCTTGGCCTTGTCGGCAAACTCCTCGACGATCTCGCCGATCGTCGGATACGTGCCGCGCTTGATGTCACCCCTCGCCCACACCCGCACCTCGCTCGAGCCGTTGCCGCCAAGCACGGGCCGATCCTGCACGAGCGCGACCGACAGGCCCATGCGGGCTGCCGAGATCGCGGCGCCCATCCCTGAGTAACCACCACCGATCACAACCAGGTCATAGGGCCCCTTCACCTCCGGCTGGTCGGGCAGGTCGAGTGCCTCCCGCCGCCAGCCAGGAAGGATCGCCGAATTGTTGGGGGGTGGCTCAGGCCCCGTGGTCAGTGCAATGCAGTCACAGCGGCCATCGAACCCTGTGAGGTCATGGAGCGAGAGGGTCACCTCCCCCGAGGGAAGCTTGACGGTGCCGCCGGCCTGCCAGCCCCACTCGGCACCTTCGGTGCCAAACGTCGTGTCGAGCCGCTTCCCATTGATCACGACCTCAAAACGGCCGGGGGTGCCGGGGGCTTTCCAGCGAGCCACCCAGTCTTTGGTGCGAACCCACACATGCCATGGACCGGCAGTGGGGATCAACACGGTTGTCGTGGCATCGGCGACGGGCGTGCCGAGGCCGTGGGCGAGCAGATAGGGCGAGCCCATTTCACGGATGAACTGGGTATCGAGGCTCCACCCGCCGTGGTCTGCAAAGCTCTCCGCTTCGACCAGCACAGTCGCCGCACTGGCAGTCGTAGCCGCCCAGCCGACCACTCCACAAAGCAAAAAAACAATCGGAATCCATCTGTTCATCAATGCGGTCCTCACCGGGTGGCCTCTGTGTTTTTTCTATCTTCGGATGTGCGTCTGGACGCTTGCCGTCACACTTCCCAGCCTTTGCGGTACACGCGACGAAGCATCGCCGTCGCGTCGTCGCGGCTGGCCTTCATCGCGGCAGCGTCCCAGTCAAACTCACCCTGAATGCGGTAGGCGATGTTGGCCAAAAGAACACTCTCGGCCATCGGTCCCGCGTAGTCAAAATTGCAGCACGCGGGCGTTCCGCCGCGGCAGGCGTCGATCCATTCCCTGTGAAACCCCGGCGACGGAGGCATCGCCGGCTCGGGGCCCTTGAAGTCTTTGAATGAGTCTTCGGGAAGAAGCTTCCACCGATCAAAGCCGGCGACGAGCGTGCCCTTGCTGCCGATGAAGAGCGTGTTGAATCCACCTTTGGTGACGTTGAGCTTCTTGGCCACATCCGGCATGCCCTGATGCCAGTGGAGCGACACCGGCGGCAGGCTGCCACGCGCCGGAAAGTCGAGTCGCGTGGTCATGGCCGTGGGCGTGCGGGCTTTGTCGGGCTCGGGACCGCCACTTGCGGCCACGCGAATTGGGTGGGCGAGGTCGAGCGCCCAAAACGGGATGTCGAGGATATGACAGCCCCAGTTGCCCGCCTCGCCTGTGCCAAACTCCCACCAGAACCGCCAGTCATAGGGCGCGAAGCCTGGAGTGTACGGCCGCTCGGCATTCGGCCCGAGCCAGAGATCCCAATCGAGCCACGCAGGTGGAGGCTCAGGAGGCCCAGGGAGTTTTGGCATACCACGACCACTTGCGATCCAGGCATGGGCCTCGCGAACTTCGCCGATGGCCCCGCTCTTTACGACCGCGACGGCCTCGCGCAGACCCTTGTTGGCATGCCGTTGGTTGCCAAGCTGCGTGGCGAGTTTCTTTGCGCGGGCCGCGTCGGTGAGCCGGCGGACTTCCTCCACTTCATGGGCAAGCGGCTTTTCGAGATAGACATGCTTGCCTCGCTCCATGGCCCACCAGGCGGGATGGAAGTGGGTGTGGTCTGGCGTGCTGATGACGACCGCATCGATCTGGCGTTCGATTGCGTCAAACATCTTCCGGAAGTCGGTGAACTTCTTCGCGGCGTCGAACGTCTCAAACGCCTTGCCGGCCCGTCGCTCGTCCAGGTCGCAGAGCGCTACGATGTTTTGGCTGGACACTCCCTTGAGATTGGCTCCACCCTGCCCCCCCACGCCAATCACGGCGATCGCGAGCTTGTCGTTTGGCCCTTCAGCCCCTGCCGCCGGCGCAAAACCATGGCCCGCGAAATAGCCGGCCCCCGCCGTGGCAGTGAGCTTGGAAAACGTCCGGCGTGAAATTCTGGGCATGGGAAGACTCCGAGTGGGGTAGCGCAAGCGTCCTGCGTATTGTAATGGACTCGCGGGGCCGCCGCACGCCCCTGCCCCTCATGACTCCAAGCATGCTTCCCTCGAATCATCCCGCCGACATCGTGATCGTCGGCGCGGGAGCTGCCGGCCTCTTCGCGGCCACGTGGGCGGGGCGAACAACGGCTGCGGCGGGCCGCCGTCTCTCGGTCACGGCACTCGACTCCTCGCGAAAGCTCGGGGCCAAGATCCTGGTGGCGGGAGGCGGCCGGTGCAACGTGACGCACGAGCAGGTCAGCGAAACCGACTATGCCGGCAGCACGCCAGCCTCGATTCGCAAGGTGCTCAGGCGGTTCAGCGTGGCCGACGCCGTGGCATTTTTTGAGGCGTCGGGTGTTCTTCTCAAGACCGAAGACACCGGCAAACTCTTCCCTGTCACCGACTCGGCACGGACGGTGCTCGACGCGATTGTGCGCGAGGCCATGCGGGCGGGCGCGACGCTCGTACACCCGGCCAAGGTCACGGGTGTCACGAAGGACGACACCGGTTTTGAAGTTCACACGGAGGCCGGGATATTCTCTGCGCGGCGGGTCATTCTCTGCACGGGTGGCAAATCACTTCCCAAGAGCGGCTCGGATGGTTCAGGTTTTGAGCTCGCACGAAGTCTTGGTCACTCGCTCACCAGTCCGGTCATGCCGTCGCTTGTGCCCCTGCTCCTGCCGCCGGGTCATTGGATCACGTCACTTTCTGGGCTGACGCTCCCGACGGAGGTTTCGCTCTTTTCATCGACCAACAAAAAACTCTTCGCCACGACCGGCAGCACGCTCTGCACGCATTGCGGTCTTTCGGGGCCGGCGATTCTCGATGTGAGTCGCCACTGGCTCATGGCCCGCGCGGCCGACCCGAATGTTTCGCTGTCGCTCAACTGGCTACCGGGAGACAACCCAGAGCAAGTCGATCGGATGTTCGTGTCTCAGCAGGGCCGCGGGCCGCTCTCAATTCTTCGCGATCGGCTGCCCGATCGCCTCGCGCGAAGTCTTTGTGAACAATCCACCGCGCCGCCGGCTGGTGATCTTCCTCGTGATTCCAGACGCCGGCTCGTGTCCCTCGTCACGGCCACGCCGCTGCCGATCGTGGGCGACCGTGGCTTCACGGTGGCCGAGGCGACCGCCGGTGGAGTGCCTCTTTCGGAAGTTCGCCTCGAGACGATGGAGAGCCGCGTGTGCCCCGGTCTTTATCTCGCCGGCGAGGTGCTCGATGTCGATGGCCGCATCGGCGGCTTCAACTTTCAGTGGGCCTGGGCGAGCGGCTTTGTGGCGGGCAGTGGGGCGGCGGCATCCCTCGCGACCACTTCATAGCGGAACGAGCCTTCACGGAGATCGAGTCTGCGAAGAGGTGCCACCGTGGGCATGGTCGCGGCCGCTCCGACCGGAATCGACATGGGCTCGGGCGTGTGGTCGGGCAGGAGCGATGTGATTGCCACGACGACATCATCGACACCGATATCGTTCATCGACGCTTCGCCGAGAGGCCACGACGTCGGCCGCGTGGCTCGCCGCGTGGCGATCCTATCGGCACGCGTCTGCTTGACCCGCGATGATCGCACGACGACAGCCCTCGCGGTCCACGGCGACCATTGATTGGGATTGGTGGGACCGAAGAGGACGGTCACCGGCGCACCATGCGACGCGGCCAAGTGGACGAGGCCTGTATCGACCCCCACGCACACATCCATGGCGGCAGTGAGTGTGCCGGCCTCTCGCAGCGAGAGGTCCTTGGTGAAGTCGTGAACGTGGGCCGCCACGTCATGGCTGAGTGTCGCTCGCAGGGCCTCGTGCGCCGGAATGTCATCACGACCTCCGCAGAAGATGACCTCCGCGCCGCGTCGCTCGACAAGCCATTCAAGAAGGGCGGCCCAGCGTTCGATGGGCCAATGCCTTTCTGGGGCCGTACATCGCGCGGCGACAAACACGCGCGGGCGGCCAGCGGGCAGTCGTGAGAGGAGGGCTGCGACCCGCGCCTGAGCATCGGGCGTGGACCAGTTCTCGGTGTGTCCGTCGTCAACCGTGATGCCTTCGGTACGGAGCAGATCAAGGTAGCGATCAGCCTGGTGCCGTCCGCGTGGCACGGTAACGCTTCGGGTGTGGAAGAGGCTGCCGTCACCCGCGAGGCCTATTCGCTTCGGAATGCCGGCGAGAGCTGCCATGAGTCCAGCGGACAGCGATCGCTTCATCAGATACACACGCGAATAGCGCTGTCGTGCAAGCCAAGCGGCCTGGCTTCGGATCGAGGCGAGCGAAGCCGCGAGCGAGCGTCGGCCGGGCGGGCGTTTCCAGGTGACGAAGCGGTCAACATACGGGCAGTCGGCGAGCACGTCGTGCACAGGGCCCTCGCCGCAGACATCGATCGTCGCGCCGGGAAACGCCTGACGGAGGTTGCGAAGAAAGGGGATCGCGAGAACGGTGTCGCCGATGTACCGCGTGCAGACGACGAGGATTCTCTCCTCGGCGTGGCGTGCTGCCCCTGTCGCATTTTCCGTGCCGCTCATGACGGGAGGCTAGGAAACGCCTTGCAGCACCGCAGCGCCGGTTTTGGGCTTGGAAAATGGGTGTTTTTGGGCCTGGCCTGGGCATAACCGCGTGGCCTGGTCTGGCTCGCGGCCCATGATTGGTCAGTCCATCACGACAGTGCGGTTGTCGTGAACGAAGACACGTTCTTCGAGAACGAGCCGCACCGCGCGGGCGAGCACGAGCTTTTCGACGTCGCTGCCCGCCTGGGCCATTCGCTCGGGCGTAAACGTGTGGTCCACGGGGGTCACATCCTGGGCGATGATCGGGCCGGCGTCGAGCTCGCTGGTCACGAAGTGCGCCGTCGCACCGATGAGCTTCACTCCTCGGGCAAACGCCTGGCGATACGGGGCCGCGCCGGCGAAGGCTGGCAGAAACGAGTGATGGATGTTGATGAGCCTGCCGGCGTACGCCGCGACGAACGAAGGCGAGAGAATCCGCATGTAGCGCGCGAGCACGACATACGCTGGGGCATGGGCGTCGATGGCGGCAACGAGCCTCGCTTCGTGGGTTTCACGGTCCAGCCCCTCATGCGGCACCGAATAAAACGGCACACCAAAGCGTTCGACAAGACCGCGGAGGTGATCGTGGTTGCTGACAACGCCCACGATGGTTCCGGGCAGCTCGTCAATCGCGTCTAACAACAAGAGCTCGCCGAGGCAGTGGGGCTCGTGGGTGGCGCAGACGACAATCGGCCTTCGTTCATCGCAGGCCACACGGACGCGGGCCGATGGTGGCAGCGTAGCCGCGAGCGCGGCGTGGAGTGTGTCAGCGGGTACATCGCCATTCACGGCGGTGACTTCCGCACGAAAGAAGAAATGACGCGTGGCTGCGTCGACAAACTCCTGGTTCGCTTCGATGTTGAGTCGTTTCTGTTCGAGCACCCCGGTGATTCGGTGGATAAGGCCCACCGAATCGGGACAGTCAACGAGAACGATGTGGCGCTGGGAGAGATGCATGACGGGACAGTCTGACTCGAACATGGCTGGCCGGGAAGTGCCGGCGAGGGGCTGCCCGTGCCATGGAGGCGGCGTAGAAAAGCGAGCG
>JBGTGN010000152.1:0-2744 GCA_041746715.1 Pirellulales bacterium
GTGACAGCACGAGCACACGGATATGGCGACCGCGACCCTGCCGCGGAGCGCCCCCCTCCCGCGACCCGCGAGAGGGTGCGATGTCGGCGGGCGTGGTGTCGGCGTAGGCATGTTCACCCACCGTGAGGGCCTGACGCAGGAGCCGTTCGATGGCCGTGAGATGCTTTCGCTCCTCGCGGTCGCAGAAGGCGATCGCCTGGCCTGCGGCCCCAGCTCGGCCGGTTCGACCGATGCGATGGACGTAGGTCTCCGGCTCGTGCGGCAGGTCAAAATTGAAGACATGCGAGATGTCATCGACATCGATGCCTCGGGCCGCCAGATCGGTCGCGACCAGCACCGGCGGTCGCTTCGACTTGAATGCAGCGAGTGTTCGCAGCCGAGCGTTCTGACTCTTGTTGCCGTGCATCGCTTCAGCCCGAATGCCGGCCTGACCAAGCTGCTTGGCCACCTTGTCGGCACCATGCTTTGTGCGGGTAAACACGATCGCCCGCGAGACAGCCTGCCCGCCGATCAGATCGACAAGCAGCCGTGGCTTGTTGGCCTTGGCGACAAAGCAGACCGATTGCTCGATGAGGTCGGTCGTGGCCCGCACCGGCGCAATCGTCACGTGGGCCGGGTTGGTCAGAATCTCGTTTGCCAGCTTCTCGATCGGCGCCGGCATCGTGGCCGAGAAGAGGAGCGTCTGCCGCTGGCGAGGAAGCTTTGCGATGATCCGTTTGACGTCTGGCAGAAAGCCCATGTCAAACATCCGGTCGGCCTCGTCGAGGACAAAGATCTCGACGTGCGAGAGATCAACGAGCCCCTGCTGCATGAGGTCGATGAGCCGCCCTGGCGTGGCGATCACGACATCGACGCCATGGTGCAGATCTCGCTCTTGAGGCCGCTGGCTCACGCCACCGAAGATCACCGTGCCACGGAGCGGGGTGTGCTTCCCATACGCCCGAAAGCTCTCGTCGATCTGCCCGGCCAGTTCGCGGGTGGGTGACAGCACGAGCACACGGATATGGCGACCGCGACCCTTGGGTGGATTGCCGTCGGCGGTGAGGCGATGGAGGGTGGGCAGGGCAAAGGCGGCGGTCTTGCCGGTGCCTGTTTGGGCGCAGCCGATGAGGTCGCGGCCGGCGAGCACATACGGAATGGCCGCCTCTTGGATTGGCGTGGGGGTCGTGTAGCCTTCGGCGGCAACAGCGCGAACAATGGGCTCAGCGAGCCCCAATTCTGGGAACGTCATACGGTCTTTCAGGGTTTTTGACCCAGGACCGGATGCGCCGAGTGCGAAAGAAGCACTCTTGAAAGCCATTGGACCTGGCAGTCATCCAATGGCCAAAACGAGCAAAACCAAGCAAGGCGAGAGGACTAACTGAATGAACTATACCTCATCCACGCTCAAAAAGCACGAGCTATCCCGCGCTCGCGGTGGTTGCGGGTCACCAGCGGCCGGTGGCGATGTCACGGTTCCAGCCGGAGCCCGCCGTTGGCCTGGACTCGCCGCCGCCTGTCGATGACGGGGTTGGCGTGGTTGCCCGCCATGGATCAGGACCGGTCAGCGGACCCGTCGGAAGCGTGATCACCCACGGTCCTGCCCCACGGTTCACGCTCGAAAACGACTCTTCCATCTGCCGCCGACGTCGCTCGGCCTCGCGACGCTCTCGCCGCCGGTCTGCCTCCGCAGTCGCTGTCGCGTAGGCAAGCCGGGCCTGCTGCGAGGCATCGGCCGCGGTGCGAATCGCATCTTCATAGCGGGCCTGTGTGAGCAGCCGACGTGCGGCATCGAGGGCTGCCTTTGCCATTCGCGTGTCGGCGCGAACTCCCTCGGCATACCATGCGGCCGCACGGCGTAGGACGCCGTCAGCCTCATTGATATCGGCCGTGGCCTGCCGCGCAAGACGGTCGTCTTCCGCAGCGAGCTCGTCGCCTCGGGTAACCGCCATGTCGGCGGCGGTGATGATGCGGTCGATCTCCCGTGGGTCGTGCTTTGGCATTTGAAGGAGATCGCTTGCCCGCTCAATCAGCCGCTCGGCCTCGCGAAAGCGTTCATGCGCCCGTGGCCGATCGGTCTGCTGCCGCTCGAGAAGGAGGGCCAAGGTTCGCGTGGCCTCGCGGCTCGCCTGCAAACGATTGGCAAGGCCGCTTGCAAGGCTGTCGAGCTCGCGCCGACGATTCCCAAGCGCCGTGAGGCATGACAAAGCCCATGCTGCCTGCCGATCCGCCTCTTCGAGCTCCGCGACGGCACGGAAGAAATGTTGCTTGGCTGGATCTGCGGCAGCCCGTGCATCATCGACAAGCCGACGGCCGCGATCGATTCCCTCATCCGCCTTCGCGGCGTTGTCAGCGACATCGGCCCACGATGCATGGGCGTAGTGACCAGCGAGGTGCCTGAGGTCGGCGTCTGCGTGCGGTCGCGCCACGCCAACTGACTCAAGCCTCGCGGTGACCACAGGGAAAAGCTCCTCGGCGCGTGCTCGTGCGGCGGCTACGGTCTCGAGGAGGGTGGCCGCCTCGGCGATCACCTCTTCGGCGCGGCCCAGGTGCATCGCCGCGGTAACCGTATCCGCGGCATCGAGAAGACGGCCGGCGAGATCGGCTTCCGAATCCGCGGTCAGAAGCCTGGGCTCAGGATCGGCCCCAGGCTCGGCAAGCAGCCAGCCTTCAGCCCGTCGCTCGGCCACGCGGCGCCGAAGCTCGTCGATGCGATGGATGGCATGGCCGCGACGGTCGTCGGCCGCCTCAACGCCATCGACCCG
>JBGTGN010000153.1:0-10189 GCA_041746715.1 Pirellulales bacterium
CTTGAACGAAGTCAACGGCAATTTTGAGTACATCAGTGATTCGACTGGCCTGCTCGAGGTGACGAACTATTACTCCGTGACCACGGCCACGGCGACGACGGCTGGCTCCGGTGAGCGGTTCGTGTCGAGCACGGCGGTCAAGCGTGGCGACATGGGTGCGCCGATTCTCCAGTCGGTGTTTACGTACTTCGTGCAGCCCGGCGGTGATTCGAGCCTCACACAGGTCGCCACGCGGACCAACTACACGACGACGACCGCGACCGGCGGCCTCACGACGAGCTACGCCTACACCTACGCCCCCGGCACCACGCAGATTGTGTCCCAAGCCACCACGCTCCCCGTGGTCACCGCTGCCCAAAACGGCCCTGGTTCGGCCGATGTAAGCCGACAGGTTTTTGATGCGAGTGGCCGGGTGATCTGGTCCAAGGATGCCGGTGGGTTTTTGAGGTTCACCGAATACGACGCGGCAACCGGTGCCGTCATCAAGACGATTGCAGACGTCAACACGACACTGACGTCCACCTTCAACAATCTTCCAGCCGGCTGGTCAACGCCGGCCGGCGGCGGCCTCCATCTCACCATGACCTACGAGGTCGATGACCTCGGCCGCACCACCAAAAGCACCGACCCGAACGGCAGCATCACCTACACGGTCTACGACGACGTCAACCATGCCGTGCGGACGTACGCCGGGTGGAACTCTGTCACAGAAACCCCTACCGGCCCGACGCAGCTCTCGAGGCGTGATCTTTCGGGCAACTACACCGAATCGCTGACGTTTTCAGCGGCGCCCGATCTCGACGTGAGTGGCCGCCCGACCGGCACCGAAGCGATCACGAACATCGAGACGCTTTCGCGCTCGATCTCCAACGCCGCGGGCCAGGTCATCGCCAGCGACCGGTACGTCTTGATTCCGACCTACTCCACGGCCACCGCCACGCTCGGTGACCCAGGCATCAACTACCTTCGAACGACCTACGCCTACAACGACCAGGGCCAGGTCGATCGGATGGTGAACCCGGCCGGTACGATCACGCTTCATCGCTACGACGGCCGCGGCCAGCAGGTGGCGACGTATGTCGGCACCGACGACTCGACGACGGACAGTTTGAAGTGGACGCCCGAAAACGCCTCCGCCTCGTCGAACATGGTGCTCGTCGCCACGAATGAACACGACCACGGCGGCATTGGCAACGGCAATCGCACGAGCACCACGCAGTACCCAGGCGGCAGCGCCGACCCGCGCACCACCGAGTACTTCTTCGACTGGCGGAACCGGCTTGTCGTCACGAAGGGCGGAGCGACGGCCGACCCGGGCTCCGAAGATGGTTCGGTAAACCGTCCACTTTCATACACCGAGCTCGACAACCTCGGTCGCGCCACGCTGCAGAACGTGTACGACGGCGACGGTGTCGTCATTCTTGACGTGGATGCCGACGGCGTGCCCGACAAGCCTGCCGCAAGCCTGCTCCGCAGCTCGCAGACAGCGGTCCACGACGCCCAGAGCCGGGTCTACCGCAGCCAGGTCCTGTTCGTCGATCAGGCCACAGGCGCCGTTGGCACCCAAAAACTCACGACCGACACGTTTTATGATCGTCGTGGCAACGTCGCGATGGTGATGGCGCCGAACGGCCCGGTCACGCAATCTCGCTACGACGGCGTCGGCCGGATGACGACGAGCCTCACGCTCGGCAATCTCCCAGTGGCCACGTGGGCCAATGCCACGTCGCTTGCCGACTCGGTTGTCTTGGGACAGGTTGACATGACCTACAACCCCGCGGGCAACACGATCCTCACGACCGTCCGCGAGCGTTTCCATGACGCGTCACCAACATCAAAAGGTTTGCTGGGAACGCCGACGACAGGGATTCGGGCCCGGGTGTCGTATGTGGCCTCGTATTTTGACGTGGGCAACCGGCTTACGGCGAGCGTGAACGTGGGCACCAATGGGGGCGCGGTCTACGTCCGCCCAGGCGCCGTCCCTGCTCGCTCCGATAATGTCCTCGTCACCGACTATCTCTACGACTCGGCCGGTCGAGTTCAAGACGTCGTGGATCCGCGCGGCATCATCACCCGCACCGCGTACGACCCGCTGGGCCGCACTGTGGCAACGATCCTGAACTACACAGGCGGGGCGCCTGGAGCCCAGAGCGATGTCACCACGACGTTTGAGTTTGACACGGCGGGAAGACTTGCATCCCGTACCGCCGTGCAGCCCGCCGGCACATCGTCGCAGGTGACGGGCTATGTCTACGGCACGTCGATCATCGGCGGCAGCACGATCACGTCGAATGACTTGATGGTGGAGACGAGGTATCCCGATCGTGTGACGGGCTTGCCGTCGACGGCCGATCGTGATGTCTACACGACCAACGCCCTCGGCCAGCGGACATCGTTCACCGATCGAGCTGGCACGATGCACGGCTATATCTACAACGTGCTTGGCCGACAGACGGCCGACGTGGTGACCGTGCTCGGTACCGGTGTCGACGGCGGCATCCGCCGAGTTGAGCAGGCCTACGACACGCTCGGACGAGTGCAGCTTGCGACCACGTTCAACGCGGCCATCGGAGGCGCGGTGACGAGCCAGGTGTTCCGGGGGTTCAACGGGTTTGGGCAGACGGTCACGGAGTGGCAGTCGCATACGGGCGTGGTTGATCCGTTCGCGACCCCAAAGGTGGAATACGCGTACTCCGAAGGCGTGGGCGGCAATCACAGCCGGCTCATTGCGACCGTGTATCCCGACGGCTTTGTGGTGAACGTCACATATTCCGACTTGGACGATAACGTCAGCCGACCGACGAGTCTGACGGCCCTGCAAACCGATGCCCTCACGATCACTCCGCTCGAGATGTTCAAGTACCTCGGCACGGGCACGGTGATCGAGCGGTCGCGGCCCGAGGTGAATATCAACTTCTCGCTGTTGGGGGCGAGTGGTGATGCCGGCGATCAGTACGCGGGGCTTGATCGGTTCGGGCGAGTGGTGGCTCACAACTGGTATGACGGCACATCGATGACAATCGTCGATGGTTACGACTACACGTACGACCGGAGTAGCAACCGCCTCACCCGGTCAAACTCGCTTGATGCCGCGTTCAGCGAGACCTACACCAACGACGCCTTGAACCAGCTCGAGAGTTTTGTGAGGGGCGACTCGGGCTCCCCGGCCATGACCCAAGACTGGCAATTCGACGCCCTTGGCAACTGGACGACGATTACGACCGACGGCGTCGCCGAGGCCCGTGAGGCGAATGCCCAGAACGAGCTCACCGACGTCGGCGGCGCGACGCTCACGTACTCCGCTACGGGCAACCTCATCACCGACGCCCAGGGCAACACGCTCGCGTCCGCCGCCTGGAACCGGCTCGTCTCGGTGTACGACTCGTCAAGCACGCTGGTTGCTCGGTACGAGTACGACGGGATGAATCGTCGCATCGTCGAGCAAGTCGGCACGCTTGCTGACCCGGATGCCACCACTGCCCCGGTCCGCGACCTCTTCTATTCGCTCCAGTGGCAGGTCTTGGAGGAGCGCGTCCGCGACGGCGCTGGTGAAATTCCGGCTGATGCCGACACCCGCTACATCTGGAGCCCTATCTACGTCGATGCGATGATCGCGAGAGATCGCAATGCTGACGGCAACGGAGCCACCGGCAACAGCGGCCTCGAAGAACGGGTCTACGCACTTCAAGACGCCAACTGGAATACGACGGCCATCATCGCGGCCACGGGTGTGACAGGCTTCACGACCGGCGAAGTCATCAACCGTTTTGCGTACACGCCGTACGGTGAGCACGAAGTCCTCGACGCCTCATGGGATGCACTCACTGCCGGCCCCGCCACCCCGTGGGCTCATCTCTTCCAGGGCCTCAAGCTCACCGAGGTGACCGATCTCTTTTACGTCCGCCACCGCGACTACTCGGCAAGCCTCGGGCGGTTCATCGAACGCGATCCGATCGGGTTCAAGGCCGGAGACAACAATTGGTACCGGTTTGTGGGAAATGGGCCAATACTCAGCAATGACCCGTTCGGCTTACAAGCATCTACAATCGGCGCAAAGATAGCATGGGAACTTGGCCTAGTTGTAGAAAGAGCCCTGGACTCCCTCGGCTTGGCTAATCACGGCATAAAGAAGAATCTGCTCATAGTTGATGAACTGAACGAAATGCGGACAAATGTCAACGTTAGGACGCAGATGTCGGCTTACTATTTATCGCTCGGAAAGCTCGTGGCGAAAGATGCCACGAGTGAATGGCAGTCATTCGAGGACTCGAATCTCAATGTTCCGGGCCCTTGGCGGTACCTGACCAAGACCACTTTTGATACTGGCTGGTGGTTGAACGGCGCTCATCGTGTGGCTGTGCATTCCGCTTTTGAGGCCAGGTGTACAAAAGCGGGTGAAGTGGAGATCAGGGATTTGAGAGCGAGCTGGGTGTGGCATGACGAGATTGACGCCCGATCGCTCGGTGCGTGGTGGAGCGCAAGTCGTGAGACATGGTGGGACTTTGCTCAATCATTGCCGAATATGCTCATCGAAAGTGTCCTGTGGGATGTGATGATGGATGGTATTCTCGACACCAATTTCGGCCTTCAGATTCACTGGTCGGATCAACACGTGGAGCCATTCCGTACGTTCGCAGAATAGGTGTTGCATGATAAGGCGGGTTGTGTATTCGCTCATTTTATTGCTGGCGATTGTTGCCTCCCTTGCATTTCTTCGCGAGTTGGCAGGGCCTCGGGTTGATCTCGTGGTTTATAGCTCGTACCTAGAAATTCCCGTCGGGCCATGCGGTATCGAGCAGCTCAAGCCGCGGGGGCCGATATCCACGCGAATTTATCGGCCGCCTGGTCGTGAGTGGGTTATGGCCGCATTTGGGGAATGTGGCCTTGGTGATGCTGCGTCGATAGGAGTGGAGGGGATGACAATTACGAGAGGCGGTGGGTTTATTTACAACGACATGGTACAAGAATACTTCGGGGGCGACGCCCTAGGGCAGGTGCGTTTTTCGGACACGGATGATGCGTTTCGAGCCACGTTCACGTGTGATAGTAAAGGCCGCCGTGTAATCCATGGCGCTCTTGGTGGTGCGGCGAACAGGCGATATTTTTTTGTAGAAGTATCGCCTTTGGTGAGAGGTGAGGATAAGGCATGGCGAACACCGAAGGACAGGCATCATGTTGACGAGGGCCTGCGGGAGCAGTAAGATACGGGTGTGCAGTATCCCTGCGGAAGCGCGCGGTACAATAACTCCGTCCGTGCGACGAACCCCTAGAACGCGGGGGAAAGAAAGGAAAGAAAAGGACAGGCATAATGCTTGACGAGGTCGGGCGGGAGCTGTAGGATACAGGCGTTCAGTACCCCTGTCCCTGCGGGAGTCCCTTCCCATGACGATGGCCCGGCGATTGCTCGTGGATGTGGATGTCACCCGGTACTACCACTGCATTTCGAGGTGTGTTCGCCGGGCGTTCCTGTGCGGGGAAGGATTTTCGCACCGCAAGGCGTGGATTGAAGCACGGCTCGAGGTTCTCGCCGAGCAGTTCGCCGTGTCGGTGTGCGGGTTTGCCATCATGGACAATCACCTGCACGTGCTCTGCCGGCTCGATCCCGGTGTCGCCGATGACTGGAGCGACGACGAGGTCGTCCGCCGCTGGATCACCGTCTATCCCCCTCCCAACCTCAATATCGACGACCCCGCAACGGTCCAGGCATGGATCAGCTACCAGTGCAAGGACGCTTCCCAAGTCGCCAAGTACCGCGACCGCCTCCAGAACCTCGGCTGGTTCATGAAGGCGCTCAAAGAACCGCTGGCCCGGATGGCCAACAAGGAAGACGACTGCAAGGGAACCTTCTGGGAAGCCCGCTACAAGTCGATCGCCATCCTTGACGAAGAAGCCCTCCTGGCCACCTGTGCCTACATCGACCTGAATCCAGTAGCCGCCGGGATCGCAGCGACCCCCGAGCAAAGCGAGCACACGTCGATCAAGCAGCGGATCGACCACGCCCGCAGAACCGGAGCGATCAAAACAATACAGCAGGCAGGAGAGGCGGCGTCGGTAGCCGGCTCAAAGGTCGAAGGCGACATCGAGCAATCTCACTGGCTCTGCCCGATGCAAGATCGTCGTCGGCAGGGAGTGTGCCGTGAAGGCCTGCTCCCCGGTTTTTCTCTTTCGGGCTACCTAGAGCTCGTCGACTGGACAGCCCGCGTCTACCGCACCGGCAAAGCACGGGTATCCCAAGAAGTGGCCGGAATCATGGAGCGTCTCGGCACCACAGCGGAACGTTGGCAGGCGCACATGAGAACTCTTATCACGAAGGCCAGATGGCTCGGGAGTTTTTGTGCGACCCGCCGCGACCGTCTCCGCGAGATCGCCACCCACCGGGGCCTCCATCATGTCGACAATGCCATCGCCATGGCAGGTCTCGGGTGAGCATGAGCAACGTGAGCGGGTCGCCACGCCAAGGGCCACAAAGGCAAGACGAATACGGGACAGGAACAATACCTCAGGAAAGCTTCATGGCGTGGCTTTTGGGGAGTTGGATAGCCATGCGAACAAGAGCGTGAACACCAAGAGGGCCGGACTTGTTTCATGTATTTTGTAAGGGCTATAGTGCCTCAAAGCCCTCAGAGAGCGTCTTGCAAGTACATTGTAGACATTGGGTATCAGCTCCGGCGTGGGAAGGCCATATTGATGAGTGGTAATGAAGGCGATACGAAGCAGCCGATCACGGAAATACATCTTTTGTTGTCGGGGGGAGGGTACCGCGCCACGCTATTTCACCTCGGTGTACTTCGTTACCTGTTCGAGCACCGCCTAGCGGAAGGGCAATCGAAGCCCGCGCTGGCCTCGGTTACAAATGTCGTTGGGGTCTCGGGAGGAAGCATTACCGCCGGTCACTTCGTGGCACACTTTGAGCGGTATACGGAGGGTTTTGACGACGCCGCCAATGACTTACTTCGTCTCACATCCACTGTCGACTTGCGGCGTGAAGTACTGAAGAAGAGGCGTCGCGCCGCGGAGGTGGTGGGGGAAAGTCTGTTGACTCGGGGGAATCGCTGCCTGTTCAGCGATCTCCCACCCTCGCCTCGCTTGACCATACTTGGGACCGATCTCGTTAGCGGGCGATGCGTGTCTTTTTCAAATGACTGCGTTACGGTGCATCGACGAGCCATCGGCGAAGGTTGCGTTGACAAGGACAAGACTTTACGAGATGGCAGCCTTTTGATTGCGGATGCCGTACAGGCTTCGTCCGCATTTCCTCCGTTTTTTCCACCCCTTCGCTTGAGGCAAAACACCTTCAGAAACGAAATACAGGCGGAGCGATTCAGTTCGGAGTGTGGCGACTGTGATGTAGCGGATGGAGGAATTCGAGACAACCTCGGGATCGATTGGTATACACGCTCCGTAGACCCTGCGCAGGGAGTTCTTGTGATTGTCTCTGATGCTGGTCAAGCGTTTGATCGAATGGTGACACGCGATGAACCGGATACGCTCGGCGCCTGGCTCAGGCGATTGCTCCGCGCGACGGATATTCAGATGATGCGACTATCGCAGTTGGACTTAAGCAAGACGAGGGCTCAGTTGGTGCATATCCGCTTTGAGGATCGGTTCGATGCGCTGCCCGACACCGAAAATGGGGAAGCGCCCGTGCATCAACGCGTCCTTCCGAAGGGGCTTGCGGCAACGATAGCAGTATTCCCGACTGATTTGATACCGGTTCCCGCAGCGTTCCAGTACGGCTTGGTGCGACTGGGATACGATCTATCTAAAAAGGTCGGCCTCTCTATACCCAGTGAGCCAGTCGCAAGTAGCCGTACCTGTTTCTGGAGAGAGTTTTGGGGGAAAAGCGCGAAGGCGGAGACCAGCCTGGCCGATGGCGATGGATCGCTCAAGGGGGCCATGGACCGCGTGAAGCCATCACAGCTTAGGAGTGCGCGTGACGCCCTGGGGCACTTGCCAATTTCGGGGAGAATGCGGCTCGGCGTTAGTTTGTTCGTTGGCATTATCGGCCTTTTGGCGTTAGCCGGAACGTGGAGCGTTCTGAGCTTTACATGGCCGCATGTATCCAGGTTTATTTGGCATGACGTTCCGAGGCGCCACTCATACAGCGAATTTCTTAAGGCGGTAGACAGTCGTCCTTGGGAGGACGTCGGCGAGAGGGGGGCGGTTTACGAGTTGCGTGGGCAGCTCTATCAACGACGGGAAAACGTCGTCACCATCTTCCTTGACCGACTTGGTCAGAAGAAGCTCGCAGAGTTTCACTTTCAAAACCAACGCGATGTCACCAGCCTACCTACAGACGCGATTCCTGGGTACAAGAAGTATCTCATACTGGAAGGCACGCTTTCGGCGATTGAGCCTTCGACGTGGCGACTCACCGAGGGGCGACTCAAGTCGCAGCTTCTCGATCAACGACCAACTACCTGGGAGTTGGACAACTGAGCGCCGCGGCTTTCACTCACGGCCGCTTGCCCTCAAGCAGCGCCTGTTCGTCGGGCAGCAGTTCCATGCCAAGCTGCTTCTTGATCTGAACCATGTCCCACCGGAGGCCCTGAAGTCTACGAATTTCGTCGCCAGGCTCTATGGCCATGGTGCTCATAACCGTATAGCACTTGGTTGTTAGGTGAGCTGAATCACTGCCGCAGCATGGTTGCGACCCGGTGCAGGTGTTGGTTTCGTCGCTGAGGCACTTCGTGGTGGTCTCGCTGGCGAAACGCCGCGGTCGGCCGCGACCGTGGTTACAGAAGACTCCGGCCTGGGTGTCCGACGCCACAGTCGCGGCCAGAAACGCTCCCAGGGCAACCTTGATGATGGGAAATTGCATGCCAAGAAGTCTCCCGCAAACGCGAACCAAATTGCCTATCCTCCCCACACTGTACATCTTCCGGGATTTGGGGCAATTGGTACATCTGTTCACGGATGGCGTGCTCGTGCTCCACAGGTGCGCAAACTTTGAGGCTCAGAATTTGGGCGTCGGCCACACTTTGATTCCGAGGAACACGCGGGAGCGTCGCTTTGGGGGGGGGGTTGACCGGGATGTCGTCCTATCGACGGCCTTGGCAGTGATGGTGCCGTGGTTTGATCGAGCGGGGATGTGCTGATGGCGCGGAAGACACATCTTGGCGATCGCCAAGCGGTTGATGAGGGGGCCAAGTTGGTCCGGGGATTGACGAGGTATCCGCGCGAGACGATCGAAATGGAGATCGCTGTTTACGGCGGTCAAAAATGGCATCGTGGGGCGGTCGAAAAGGACCGCGATTGGTGGTAATGGACATCCCTAGGTCGCGGTCTGGTTGAACCCCTCGTGAGGCCCGGCTTCGCCGCCGCCAACCCAGTGTTGACCGTCGATCGTTGTTGCGAAGGCGGCCGGAAGCGTGACGGACGCTACCCGGACATGCTCAGCACGTTGCGCCGGGCAAATGTGCGACAGCACGTTTTGGCGATGGTGCCCAGCGGCCCAGGGCTGAGAAAACTGGCCCACTTGCTGGAAAAACGCAGTCGCGATGGCCGCGTAAACTGCAAAAGATGAAGCTAGACGGCAGCCAAGGTCGTTCGGATCAGATCAATAGCGGCTTGCTCTGCCTCTTCCGCAGTGTCGTAGTCGTAGTCGGACCGATAGATGATGTCCTCGGCCTCTTCGCCGGGGTAGACGGTGAAGCGGTGTTTCCCGGTGGTCGGATTTTGGTCAGTTTCACCCCGAAGGCGGAACGTAGCCATTTCGTTTCTCCTTTCGACGAACGACTGCCTTCAGCAGATCGCAGCCAATAGATTCTCAACTCCGCAGGACGTCATCGCGATTCTGCCGCAAGGCTTTGTTCGGCATATCTGGATAAGCCGGACGCATCCTATTCAGCAGCAATCGCCGTTGGAAGCATTGGGCGGAGTAATCAGGACTGCGACATAGTACAAGGCTTTTGGGTGCGAATGTCCACAGTCTGGATGGTTGCATACGAAAATCCCTCGGCTGCCGGGGCCGCTCAGATGCCTACGAATCTGGAAAAGCCGCCATCCGGCCCCGGTTTGCTGCAGCGACTGGTTCGGCGCTCGCTCTCATTGTCGGCATCCCGATCGCGGCGGGCGTGCTCTACCCGTTCACAGGCATGCTGCTCTCGCCCATCATCGCCAGTGCCGCGATGGCGTTCAGCAGTGTGTCGGTGGTACTCAACAGCCTTCGCTTGAGGCATGCCCGAAT
>JBGTGN010000154.1:0-24136 GCA_041746715.1 Pirellulales bacterium
TTCGCCATCGCCGGGCACGCGACGCCTGATTCCGCACGGTGTCGAGCCGGCCCGACACCTCGCCCACGATGTCGGCGAGTCGCTGGCGATTCTGCTCGGCCCGCTCGAGTCGCCGGAGCGCCTCGGCCCGCCTCGCGCGAAACCGTGTGATCCCTGCCGCCTCCTCGAAGACCATGCGACGATCCCGCCCCGATGCGACCAACAGCGCGTCGACTCGGCCTTGCTCGATGACGCTATAGGCCTCGGTGGCGGCCCCCGTGCCCGAGAAGAGCTCACGAATATCCTTGAGCCGCGCGGTCTCTCCGTTGACGAGATACTCGCTCTCGCCATTGCGGTAGACCCGGCGCATGATCTGCACGTCGTCCATCGGAAGTGGCAGTTCGCGCGAGGAGTTGTCAAATACGAGGGCCACTTCGGCCATGTTGAGCTGCTTGCGGGAAGCGGTGCCCGCAAAGATGACGTCGGTCATCTCCTTGCCACGCAGGCTCTTGGCCGACTGCTCGCCGAGCACCCACTTAATCGCATCAACAACGTTTGACTTGCCCGATCCATTGGGGCCGACGACGGCCGTCACGCCCTGCGGGAATTCAAACCGCGTCCGGTCGGCGAAGCTCTTGAAGCCGAAAAGCTCGAGCGCCTTGAGGCAGATCATGAACGGTTGCCCTTGGGCCGACTCTCGGTGGTCGCAGCCGTCGCGTCTTCATGCCCCGCAGCTTCTTCACGGATTGCTGGCCGGCCATCAAACGGGTTTGGCACGGCATCGAAGGCCAGGCGACTCGAGAGGTGACGGCTTGCCGCCGCCTGTTGGAGAAACTGGATCACGTCGGGATACCCGCCGCCAAGGTCCACGATACTGCGGACGACCGAGGCGACGTCGGCCGGCACGTCCACTTGCCGGTCTGCTTCACCCGGCATGAAGCGGCTCACCGTGGCTGTTGGGCCATCCACAACGACCACGATCGTCCGCCCAGCTTCGGCCCGAAGGCCACGGCTGAGCGAATGGGCTGTGCCAAACAGCACGATCTCGGATCGTTCGGTCCGTGCGACATGAACAAGCGGTGGGCCCGCGACGTCGACGACATGAAGCGAGCAGGCGTCGCCAAGCTGATCCCCACGGATCAACGGCATGCCAGGATCGATGTGACGAAGCGCGCGGAAGGCGCCGTAGCGGGTTTCGGCGCTGCGGTTTGCCAGGAGGCCTTGGAGCGCGTCGATGCCATTGGCGTCGTCGAGCACCCCAAGCGCGGCGAGGGCACTGGGTCGCGCACTGCGGAGGCTGTCGGCGGCTTCTGCGAGGTGCGATGCGGCCACCGACTCCCCGAGATAGGCCAGTGCCTCGGCTGCCGCGAATCGGACTTCCGAATCCTTCGCCTCGAGTCCCTTGCGGAGCACCGGGATGGCGTCTTTGCCGATCGCTTCAAGCCGGAGGGCAGCGGCTGGCGCCGTGACGGGATCGGTGAGTTGCCGCGCAAGCAGTTGAAGCCGTGCATGGCGGCCCTCGGGTGGTTCAATCACAGCGACGCACTGAACAACCCGTATGTACCGGGCGAGGTCATGCCGATAGACCGGTGGCACTTCGAGCTGGATGTAGCGATCGGTCTTGGGCGTGGCGACACCTCGTTTCGCCCCGCGAATGACGGCATGGAATCGGCGGTTGATCCAGTCGCCGAGTCGTTTCGACATCGCAAAGGAGCGGTGCTCCGGCGCGATGATGAGCCCGAGCTCACGATCGGTCAGGGCAATACCGCCCCCGGGGAGTCGTGCGCGGAGTTTTGCCTTGGAGTCGAGGGTGCCGCTCGAGACTGGGTCGACAAGCAATGGCCCGCGGGCCACGCCCAACTCATGCCCATCGCGGATCACATTGCCGATCACGGCCATTTCGGCGAGCCGGGTTTCCATGAGCCAGCCGTTGTCGAGGCTCACCGTGTCGTTGTTGGGAGGAATTTCGACGAAGACATCGAAGCGATCTCCCTTGCGGCATCCCGGTGGAAGATACCCATGGATCCAGGCCAACGAGGTCGCTGTCGATGCGAGAAGCCGATTGGGCTCCACTACTCCACGCGATTGCATGTCGGCCATGAGTGAGGCACGCTGTGGCCCCGGCGGTGGGTCGCTTCCAGTGTCGGCAAGCCCGGTGATGAGCGCCGCACGTTCGATCCGCTTGGCACCCAAGCCCCACGGAGCGGTGTAGTCACCGACGAGTTTGGTGCTCTCTTCGAGGTGGGCCAGCGCCTCGATCTCCGGGCTCTGGCTCCGGATCGCCGGACCAGCGCAGCCGGCCAGCGCGGCCAGCAGCAGCCCGCACTGCCAGCGATGACCATGGCAGAGAGAAGCGATGGATCGCGACTGCCGTGAACAGCACTCGAGAGATCGGGGCATGGCGAGGTCGTTCCGGTGGGAACTCCGGAGCCTGTCCGACGCGGGAAAACGCCGAGGCTCCGGAAGTGGTGGGAGAGTAGGAACCGCGGCAAGAGAGGGTCAAGTGGGCTTTGGGGTGGCCTGAGGGCCCCGAGAATGTCCTTCGCGCCCGCGTGAAATCGCCTTGGCGTGCCATAAGGCCCGTGCTACGGTTCGCGACCGCCGCCGTGGCATCCCGCGAGGGTGCGGTTGGCACCATTCATTGCGATGGAGAACGAATTCGTGACTGCGTTCCAGGGAAAACCGCTTGGTGTTCATCTCCGATGGATGATCCGGCGTGACATGCCGGAGGTTGTGGCCATCGAGCGAGAGGCGTTCGAGTTTCCCTGGTCCGAAGAGGATTTCACCCACTGCCTCCGTCAGCGCAATTGCATTGGCATGGTGGCCGAGATGGCCGATTCGGTCGTGGCGTTCATGATTTACGAGCTCCATCGTACGAAGCTCCATATGCTCAATTTCGCCGTGCTTCGGTCGCACCGTCGCCTGGGGATCGGCACGCGTATGATGGACAAGCTCGTCGCGAAGCTCACGCCCGATCGCCGTGGCCGTATCGTGCTCGAAGTGCGTGAGACCAACCTCGCGGCGCAGCTCTTCTTTCGATCGCTCGGCTTTCGGGCCACGACGGTGCTGAAAGACTTCTACCAAGACTCGACCGAGGATGCGTACATGATGCAGTACGCGTCCGATCCACTTCCCGCCCAACGTCGGATGGCTGGTTAGGGTTCGCGGTGAATCGTGGCCTCGATCGCGGCGACGCGGCATCGCAGCAGCGCGAGCGCAGCGGCCGGTGCTGCGGCGTGGGCAAACACCGTGCAGACCGGAGCTTCAGCCGGGATCGGACAGGGCGGTTCGGGGATGTCGGCAACCGCTGGCCAGCCGTCGGTGCGAGTCCATGCGTCGCTCAGGGCGATGACCGCGGCCAGCGATGCGTTGCTGAAGTCGAGACTGCGGGCCGCGAAAAGAACTGCCTTGGCCCAGGTGCCCGTTCGCGGCCAACGATCAGGCGTCGTTGGCGAGCGGATGCCGAAGGCTGCGAGGTGGGCTGCCGCAAGCGAGAAGCCCGTCGCTCGCTCGGCCAGTTCGAGCGACGCAGTGGGCCGAGGATTGATCTCGATCACGTGCATTCTTCCGCAACGATCGACTACGAGGTCTGCCCCAATGAGGCCCATGAGGCCGAAGCCGTTGGCAAGCACCTGCCCAAGCTGCGTCACCTGATCGTGGAGTGCGGCGTCGAGGGCATCGGGATCCAGATCGATCGATCCGCAGTACGCAAACTTCCCGGCCCGGCACCAGCGGCGGCCGACCAACTGACGGCTTGCGGCGATCAGTTCATTCATTCCCGTACCAAGCGCATAGCCGACAGAAAGCCGATGCCCGGCCATCCACTGCTGCCAGAGTTGGCCACGAGAATTGGATTCTGTGTCGATGCCATCCCACGGTCGAATGCCGCGGCCTCCTGCGGAGTCTGCTGGCTTGACGAGCCATGTGCCGTCGATGGGTACCCCTGCGGGAGAGCGGTGTGTTTCGGGAATCAGCAGTCCGGCCTCGCGAAGGGCCCAGGCCAGCACGTCAGGGTTCCGCACCTGCTTCACCGCCTCTGGAGAGGACCCCACGAGCCATCGACTTGCTCGAACGGTGGCGAGAATCTCCGGATGGTTCTCAAGCGCCCCGGTATAGAGCCATGGTGCCAGAGAAAATCCTCTGATAGCGGCCGGGAGGCCATCAGGATACGGCTGGATGAGCGCGACCTCACGGGCGAATTCGCGGAGATCATGGTCGGCAAAGATGTCGGCGGCATGGACATGAAAACCCGCGCGGAAAGCCGAAGCGGCCATCGCTCGCACGCTCGCACCCACGATGACGAGCGAACCTTGGCACGCAGGCTCAGGAGGACCAGCAGGCATCTTCAAGACACTCGTTTCTCGCCCCGCCGCCGAGGCATGTCCCGCGGTTGAGGGACCCTGGCAACATGGTATCCTCTCGGCTTGTTGTCTGGATTCACACGACCCTCAAGGGACTACTTTATGTCGATGTTCATCGGAGAGGCACTGGCTGGCGACGGAAACGAAATTGCGCACATCGATTTGCTCATCGGGAGCAAGGACGGTCCGGTTGGCGTGGCCTTTGCCAACGCCCTCGCCCGGCAGAGCGACGGGCACTCGAATCTTCTCGCCGTGCTTACACCAAACCTCGCCGTCAAGCCGGCCACGGTGATGATCACGAAGGTGACGATCAAAGGCGCCAAGCAGGCCGTGCAGATGTTTGGCCCGGCCCAGGCTGCGGTCGCGAAGGCTGTCGCTGATAGCGTGGCCGCGGGCGTGATTCCGAAAAGCGAATGCGAAAACCTCGTGATCGTGTGCGGTGTGTTCATCCACTGGGAGGCCGTCGACGACAAGAAAATCTATGAGTACAACCATCAGGCAACGATGGAAGCGATCGCCAGCGCCATGAAGGGCAAGCCCACAGCCGACGAGATGATTGCTGGCAAGGACAAAGCTGCGCATCCATTCCGGGGCTTCTAACTTCACGCCTATGGGACCATCCATGGCCCCGTATGCCTGCCCTCCGGCCGGTGCCCTCCCTTCCTGGCGGCCGGGGTAGGCGACGGCGTGGTGATGGTCGGGCGGTAGAGGGTTCTGAAGTATGGTGGAAGCTTATCAATGCCGAAGCGAGTTTTGATTCAGCTCGACTGTGACGCGCAGCCAAGCACGTTCGATTCCGTCGTGGCGGTAGACGCCGGGGTCGACGTGCTGCTGCGGCACGGGAGCGTGACGCCGGATGTTGCCGTGCCGCTCGTGCATGGAGCCATCTTCACGCGCGGCGGTGCCGACCTCGCATCGTCCGCTATCTTCGTGGGTGGCTCCGACATCGTGGCCGCCGAGGCCGTGGCTGAGTGTGTTCGCGAGACGTTCTTCGGGCGGATGCGAGTGGGTGTGCTCGTTGATCCATCGGGTGCCAACACCACTGCTGCGGCGGCTGTCATCGCGGCGTGCCGCCACCTCCCTCCGTCGGGCTCGTCACAGGTAGTGGTGCTCGGGGGCTCCGGGCCTGTTGGTCAGCGTGTTGTTCGGCTCCTTGTTCGGAAGGGGCATCGGGTGACGATCGCTTCGCGATCGCTCGACCGAGCCGAGGAGACCGCCGCGCGGATTCGGGACCAGGTGCCAGGTGCGAAGGTCGCGTCCGTGGAATCACATGGCACCGTCCATGCCGGTTCACCGTTCGCCAGTGTTCTTGCCGCAGCCGATGCTGTCATTGCCGCGGGGGCGGCCCGCGCGGCCCTTCTCGATGAGGGCGGAAGGGCCGCCCTCACGAATGCCAGCGTCCTCATCGACCTCAACGCGGTGCCACCGGCCGGGATCCACGGAATCGTCGTGAGCGACAAGGGGCGTTTCGATGGAAAGACCGCCTGCTACGGCGCGCTCGGAGTTGGTGGAGTGAAAATGAAAATCCACAAGGCGGCTATCGAGCGAATTTTTACCGACCCGCAGTCTTGGCTCGACGCCGAAGATCTCCTCGCGATCGGCGAGTCCATCACCTGAGGAAGTCGATCACCGCGAGAGCTTCTGGGGAACGCCGAAGATCACCACGATCGCGAGTAGGATCGAGACGCCGATCACGATCATCATGAGATTCCGCCGGAAACGGCGGGCTCGCCGCTCCTCGGGCGTGAGCCGGCGAATCTCGATGACGGTGTCGCCCTGGCGGATCGTTCGCACAGGTTCTCGAAGCTCGAGCTCCGCAGCGGTCGGCTCGACTGAGGCTGGTCCCATGTGCGGGATGTCTTCCGGCGGAGCGACCACGGCCGGAGCATCACCGAGGGTGATGGCGGCGACCAGTTCGGCAGCGTCGGGGGTCAACTCTTCCTGAACGGGGGTGGCCTCAATGGCGGCAGCAGGTTCGACAACAGGGGCAGGGTCGGAGGTCGCAATGGACTCGACGACCGGGACATCCGACGTCACCGGCGGTGGTGGTTCGGAGGTCGGTGGCGCCGTGGGCTGTTCGATCGGGAGCTCAGCGTCAGCGTGCCCGACGGTCTCGTCGGAGGGCCCGGACGGCTTGGATGCCCCAAACACATACGACATCCGTGGATACTGCACCTCGGATGGAGGTGGCTCGGTTTTTGGGACTGGAGGCGCAAGCTGCTCGATCACGCCTCCCCAGTCCTCGGCCAGCGCCGCCGTCGGCGCAACGGCCGTGACGGCTGGCCCAGGCACCCGAAAGAGATTCGAGCAGAGCGGGCAGCAGGCCTCGAGGCCGCAGAGGCTCCGCGTCGCCGCCATGTGTCCGCGGCACACAGGACAGGCGATCACAAACAGCGTGTCGGGTGCGAGGTGCGGGAGGTGGTCTGTGTTCGTCATGACTTTCTGTCGAGGTGTCTGGTGGATTTCCCTGTTCCCTCGATCGTCAAGTGTCTCGCTGCTGCCGAATCGATCAAGCCGGGCAGGAAGCGGGCCGCGAAAGCATAGGCCCGGGCCCGCCAGCCTGGCACAATCTCTTCGCGTCGTCGCTCGAGGCCGTTGATGATGGCGACCGCGGCGTCGTCAGCCGACATCGGGCGACCTCGGGACCACGTCGGTCGCGTGCCCGCGACGAGTGAGTCCCAGAACTCAGACGCGGCGGGGCCGAGCGTTGCGAGCATCACGTCGATTCCGTCACCACCAAGCTCGAGCCGGAGGCTTCCTGCCAGAGATCGGAGCGCCGCTTTGGCCGCGGCATACTCGCCGTGCAAGGGGAGGGGGTGAAGGCTGAGGATCGAGCCGACGAGCACGATCGCTGGGTCGCAGCCGCGGGCAAGATGCGGAATCGAAAGGCGTGTGAGCTCCGCCGGCGCGACGAGGTCGAGATCGAGGATGCGGGCAAATGTGTCGGGGCACGCATCACGAAACGAGCCGATCGCACCGGCCCCGGCCGCGGCGACCATCAGATCGAGGCCGCCAAAATGATTGACCGCGACGTCCACGAGCTTCTCACGAAACCCAGGATCGCAGATGTCGCCGGCCAGGGAATGCATCGGCGCTTGAGCATGTGCGTCTGCGACAAGCGTTGCGAGACGTTCCTCCCGCCGAGCCGTGGCAAGCACATGGCAACCACGACGAGCGAGGGCTATCGCCACGGCCCGACCCACGCCCGATGACGCGCCGGTCACGATGGCTCGTTTGCCGGAAAGGATTCGCCGAGGCCGCCGCCAGCCCCAGGTGCGCGGTGCGTGAGCGGCCATCATGTCACCCAGACGGAACGGTCGGGGCGAGTGGCGGCTCCGTCGTGGGAGGTGGCTCCGAGAGGCTGGCCGTTCCACGAATCGCTTCCGCGTGGGGAGTCACGGTCGCCTCGGCGGGGTCGATCCTCCCTGCGAGGGACGCCGGAATCCGACAATGGACGCGGACGCGATCGTCGGTGAAGTGCCGCGAGAGTACTTCGCCATGTCGGCCAAGCCATGCGAGGAGCCGACCATTCCCAGGGTCGGTCTCCACGTCTACATCATGGAACGAACGGCCGAGGCAGTCACTGGCCGCCCGCGCGAGCGCCGGAAGACCGTCGCCGGCGCGAGCCGAGATCGCGATCGCATGCGGGTAGCGGGCGATGACACGATCGCGAGCGGCCTGGTCGGGAAGGCGATCGAGTTTGTTGAGAACAAGCAACGTGTCCTTGTCTTCGACGCCGAGCTCGGACAGAACGCCACGGACCGCCGCAACCTGCACATCGACGAGCGGGCTCGATGCGTCGGCCACATGGAGGAGAAGATCGGCCCGAAGTGTTTCCTCGAGCGTGGCCTTGAAGCTGGCGATGAGGCGATGCGGCAGATGGCGAATGAAGCCGACGGTATCGGAGAGGAGTACCGGACCCCAGCCGGGCAGTCGCCATCGACGGGTGCGGGTGTCGAGCGTGGCAAAGAGCTTGTCGGCCGCGACGACATCGGAACCGGTCAGGGCATTCAAGAGCGTGCTCTTGCCAGCGTTGGTGTAGCCGACAAGCGACACGGTCATGTGATCGCCACGGGCCGCCACTTCTCGCTCGCGGCGACCATGCACCGTGGCAAGCTCAGCCTTGAGATCATGGATGCGTTTCTCGACAAGGCGACGGTCAACCTCGAGCTGCTTCTCACCAGGGCCTCGCATACCCACACCCATCTTGAGCCGCGAGAGGTGGGTCCACATCCGTTTAAGTCGCGGCAGCGAGTACTCGAGCTGGGCCAACTCCACGGCCAGGCGGGCCTCGTAGGTACGGGCCCGTGCTGCGAAGATGTCGAGGATCAACTCCGAGCGGTCGAGCACCTTGCACTCGAGCGATTGCTCGAGGTTGCGAGTCTGGGCCGGCGAGAGGTCGTTGTCGAAGATGACAACGTCGGCTTCGTGATGGCGCACGAGCTCACCGAGCTCCTCGAGCTTGCCCTTGCCGAGATAGGTCGTCTGGTCGGGCCGTTCCCGACGCTGCACGATCTCGGCCATCACCCGCGTGCCTGCGGTGGCGGCAAGGCCGGCGAGCTCATCGAGCGGATGGTCCGTATCGACGGGTGGCTCGAGGAACACGCCGACGAGGATCGCTCGCTCCGGCTCATCGCGGGTGGACATCGGACGTTCTCTCACTCGTCTTCGTCTCCGGGGTGATCGTCTCGGTCGGCTGCGGCGAGCTGGAGGCAGCTTGACCAGCGACGGGTGTCGAGCAGGCCGTCAGCGACGGCATCCTTCACCGCGCAGTCCGCCTCATGGTCGTGCGTGCAATCGGGGTAGCGACAGAGGTTCGCAAGAGGCCGCAGATCGCGAAAGGCCGCCGGTACCTCGGCAGGCACGATCTCCCACGGCTGAAACTGTCGCACCCCGGGGGTATCGACAAAGCTGCCATTGAAACAGTGCGGAAGAAGCCTCGCCGTGGTCGTGGTGTGCCGGCCCTTCTCGTTGTCGCGGCTGACCTCGCCGACCGGAAGGCCGAGCGCGGGATCGAGCGCGTTGAGGAGCGATGATTTTCCGACGCCGCTCTGTCCCACGATGGCCGTGACACGCCCTGGCAGTTCGGCCGCGAGTCGCGGAAGCCCGAGCCCACTCGTGACCGAGCACGTGATGAACGTATACCCCATCCGGGCAAACACGCCAGCCAGCGGCACGAGTGTCGCCGCGGGCACGAGGTCGGCCTTGTTGACGACGATGATCGGCCGAATGCCAGCGAGCTCCGCGGCCACGAGCAGCCGATCGATGAGGCCGGGCTTGAGATCCGGCATCGCGGCGCTGCCGACAATAATGAGCTGGTCGACGTTCGCGACGATCACATGCCGTCGACCGCGGCTGTTGCGACACAGCGACCGGGAGCGAGGCTCGATCGTTTGGATCGAGGCTCCGTCGTCGGTGTTCCGCACCCTCACCCAGTCACCGGCGGCCAGCGGATGCCGCTGGTCGGTGGCAAGCGTGCGAAGAACCCGCCGGAGCGTACACCTCGCGACGCGGCCGTCGTCGCCTCGCACAAGGCTTTCGAGGCCGTGGACATGGAGCACCTGGCCTCGCCAGCAGTCCAAGGCCGACGGCGACACCCCAAAGCCATCGACGCCATCGTCAGCTGTGTCACCGACGACGGTCCGTTTGCGGCTGAGCTCACCCTTGCCCGAAAGCCGCTCGCCGGTGGCGCGATCAGCCACGGCATCAGGGTCGCTTGCGAGCGCACGCGTAAGATTGCCGTCACGTCGCCGACTGCTTCGATTCTTGCGGAACTCGATGCGAATCTTGCGGGGACGCGGCATGGCCTTATTGTACGCAGAGCGGCCAAGCCCGGTACGTCGCGGGCTTTAGAGCCTTGGCCGCTTTGATCGGTCGGACGACCGCGACGATCCACGCCCCTCCAGGCCAGCTTCCTCGAGGAGCGACTTGCCAAACACCTTCTCACCAGTCGATGTCTCAGGCGGCGGCGCGGTGGCCCCAAGACGCGCAGGGTCAAAGGCGATCTCGAACTCGTGCTTGGCGATTGTGATTCGATCGCCAGGCTTGAGCAGCTTTTCCGACACCCGATGCCCATTCACCTTGGTGCCATTGCTGCTGCGGAGATCCTTGAGCGTCCAGTACCCGTCGGTGACCGTGAGCTCGCAGTGATGGCCCGAGACATTGGGGAATCGCAGGACGATGTCGGCGCTCTCGCGACGGCCCACCAGGAGCGAAACTTTGAGGAGCGGGATCGGATCACCGCCGCCGATTGGAAGGAGCTCGCCGTACATGACACCACCCGGCTCATCGGGCCGGCCTCATCGAATCTTCATAATTCATGCGGAAGAAAAATGTCGTGGCCCTGGGCGAACCAACGGCTCGACGAGGACGGCAACGACCAGGTTCAGCTCGCCTCCCGATATTCTGAGGGTACGCAGAGCGAGGGGGACGGGTCAAGTCGCTGGCTGGCGATGCCAGGCTCGTATCTGCTCGATCAACAGATACACTCGGATCTCGCAGACCAGAGCGGACCGGGTGATCGCCGGCCGTTGGCTTCATGCCACCGGCGGGAGGAAAGTCCGGGCTCCGAAGGGCAGAGTGGTGGGTAACGCCCACCGGCTGCAAGGCCAGGGAGAGTGCAACAGAAAGCAGACCGCCTCCGGAAGCAATTTCGGCGGTAAGGGTGAAACGGTGAGGTAAGAGCTCACCAGCAGGCCGGGTGACTGGCTTGGCTTGGCAAACCCCACTCGGAGCAAGGCCAAGCAGGAAGGAGAACGCAACCTTCGGGAAGCGTCGCGGGACGGCCCGTTCCGTACCACCTTCCGGGTAGGCTGCTCGAGGCCCGGGGCAACTCGGGCCCTAGACAAATGATCGCCGCCTGCCGCAAGGCGGGAACAGAACCCGGCTTACAGGTCCGCTCTGGCTGCGGCTATCTGATTTTGCGGCCGGCGGGGCATCCGTTCTTTACGACCGGCGGGGCATCCATGCCCCCGGCGGTCTTTGCGGCCCTCCGGCCGCCGGTCGCCCCTCCGGGCTCCCGTGCTCGTACGCCCTACGGTGTGGTGAGCCGCAGCAACCGGGGCGCAAGTGGCATCCGTTCTTGGCCAGGTGTCCCGTCGGCGGAGTCAGCCTTGGTCCTGCTCGGATTCGATCCCGGCGGCGCCGCGGACGCGTTCGGCGGCGAGATCCTGCCGCTCGCGTTCATCGAGAAGTTTCATGAGCTTGGAGATACAAAGCGTGTTGACGCTCACCTGAAGGAGCCCGGCCTCATTCTTGAGGGTCTCGTGAAGCGAGCGGGGCATGCGAACGGTCACGACCCGCTGCGACTCTCGCTCGATCGGCCGGGACTGCTGTCGGGTTCGAAGGGTATCGAGCATCTCCCGGATGCGGGCATACTGCGGGGAGCACTCGAAACGGGCGAGAGCCTCGGGGTCTCGGAAGGTCCGCCGCACGACCCCCTCAACCCCAAGCATCTCACGAAAGAAGATCACCCATTCCGGGTCCATGCTGTAGAGCCGCTCGGCGACCTGGAGCACCGTCGATGCCTGGGTGTCGGACGGATGGGTAACGGGGAGTGTTGTCGCGGCCATGGAGTGCCTTTCTCGGATCGGAAATGAATTCGCCGGTCTCTGTTGCGGCCACGCCGCCGCTCGCCCGGCATGTAAGAGATGGCCTGGTGGTCAAGTGACAGCATGAAGTGCTGTCATAGCAATGACTTACAACGAGCTGCCTGGCATTGCCCTAGTTCGGGCACGCGTGCCGCAGATGCAGGCAGTCCCCGGACTGCTTGCTATTAAGGCAGCGGCGTTGTGTCGCATTTGCCAATTGTCCGGCTCGGAACAACGGGCGAAATACGACACTTTCGGCATCCCTTGCCTATCTTCGCGCGCGGGCCATCGCGGCGACATGATCTGCCACGGCCGCCCCGACGCCGTTGCCCACCACCGTCTCGATGCCTCGCCAGCCTGGCACGGCGTTGACCTCGAGAACAAGAAGTCGCCCGTCCGTGGCGGGGAGCAGGTCCACGCCAGCAAGGGATGCGCCGACCGCGGCCGCCGCCCTGCGGGCAATGTCTTCGTGGCTCGGAGTCAGAACCAACGCCCTCGCCGAACCGCCGCGGGCGAGGTTTGTTACCCACTGGCCAGGCGCCGCTTCTCGCCGCATCCCAAATACCCTCTCGCCGATGACCAGCGCCCGCACATCCCAGCCCCCGTGCGGCACGAACTCCTGGAGGTAGGTCACCCCGCTGCCGAAAGCCACGGCCGAAGCGACGGCCTCGGCTGATGTGCACCGCACGATCCCTCGGCCCCGGGAGCCGAAAAGCGGCTTCGCCACACAGTCACCACCGAGGGCTTCCCAGGTCCGCTCCGCCTCCGCGGCATTCTGCACAACCACGGTACGTGGCACGGGCAAGCCCGCATCGGCCAAAACGGCGAGCGCGACATATTTGTCGATCGCAATTTCGAGCGCTCGCGGTGGATTCACGACCGGCGTGCCGCTGGCCGCAAGTCTGCCGAGCACATCCATCCGAAAGATGACTTCCTCGAGCCGTGATACTGACGGCGACGTGCCAGGCATGCCGCGAACAGCCACGACATCGGCTGCTGCAAATTCCGATGGTCCAAACGACTCGCCGGCCGTCGCGACCGCTGCTGTGAGGCTCTGCCATGTGACGATCGTGGGCGAAAAACCGCGTCGAGATAGAAGGTCTTCAAGCCGCATGGCGTGCCAGCCCGTCGGCTCGCCGAGAATACATGCCCGACGGTTCAGGTGATTCATGGCGTGGCCGCGGGGGGCTTCCCCAGGCTCGCGAACGACGTTGCCACGATCTCGGGCTCGAGCTTGCCGAACGTGTGCCGCTTCCCGGTCTCGAGGTTCACGAGCTCGAGCCGTGCTGGTGCGAAGAGCGCCGGGTCGATCGCGTAGAAATCTCGGCCGGCCGCTTCAAAGATGGAGAGAAACGGTTGTCCAAACGCGGGCGAACCCCGGCTCACCGCGCGAGCCCCGATGGTGGCGAGGCTGGCGTCGTCGCCGGTCACCTCGAGCACCACGCTCGCACCATACAAGATCGCATCGTTCGTGCGACCAATCGCCACAAGATCGTTGTCTGGCACTGGCGGCAACGGCGCCTTGCCCGATCCGCTCCGGATACGGCCAAGATCAAAGCCGAGATCGTGGAGCTTGTGGAGCGCTGTCTCGAGCGAGCGGGCGACAACCTGAAGCGTGCCAGCCGCGCTCGCGGTGCGGGCCACGAGGAGCGTGAGCTTCTGCGGTACCACGCCGGCGGCAGCCGCCAGCTCCCGGCAGATGGCTTCTGGTGGAAGGTGACTCGATTCCAGCAGGCCGACGGCCACATCCGTGCGTTCCCGCATGCCGATCGTGTCGAAGAGTGGTTCACGTCCGATGGCGGCGCGAATCGGACCACTGGCCATGGCGAAGTAACTGTCGGATGCGACTTTCCATCCGGCGTACTGCGCGGCGAGGCAGGCCGAGACAGGATGCGAGCTCGACACGATCACCGTCGGCCAAGGGCATTCGGGCCAGGCGGCTGTCGCTTCCAAGGCGCAGCCGGCGGCATGAAGGGCAACTTCGCCGGCCCCTCCCAGCGCGACGCGGGCCATCATGAGCCCCGCCTCGTCGCTGCCGCGAGCCTTCACGCCGCAGTCGACCACGCACACTCCGCCCGTGGGCGGGACGGTCGCGGCCAGCTCGGCGGAGCGGCGCACGAGATCCTCGGCAATCGCGTACCCTGCTTCATTGAGACGCATGGAGTGTCCTCGGAAACACGTCATAATGCTTCGTTCCCTCGGCATCGGCAACGCCTCCCCGGCTTTCCGCCACCTGCTCTCGCTCCTGCTGTTTCGGTGACCCCTCATGGCCAGCCTCACGGTCGAGAACTACGCGAAGACGATCTACCAGATCACGGCTTCTCAGGACGGTAAGCCGGCGAGCACGGGGCAGATTGCGTCGGCCCTCGGCGTGTCTCCCGGCACCGTCACGAGCATGCTCAAGACGCTTGATGCTGCGCGGCTGGCAACGCACCGTCGGTATGAAGGCGTGGCCCTCACGCGAGCCGGCCGGATGCTCGCGCTCCGTGTGATTCGTCGGCATCGCCTCATTGAGCTCTTCCTGATGCGAACGCTCGACATGACCTGGGACGAGGTGCATGACGAAGCAGAGCACATGGAGCATGCCGTGAGCGACCTGCTCGTCGAACGCATCGACGCGTACCTCGGGCGGCCTGAGGTCGATCCGCACGGCGACCCGATTCCCCCGGCCGACGCACACAGCCTCGCCGACGGCGACGAGCCCGCGCCGCTCCTCCTGGCTGAGTGTGCCCCAGCGACGAGGTTTCGTCTTGCCCGCGTGCTCGATCAGTCGTCAGAGTTCCTCCGCTACCTCACCGAGTGCGGGCTCGTGCTCGGCGTGACCGGCGACGTGGAGCGGAATCCGGATGGCGCCGGCCTGATGCGGATTCGTCTCGGAGAGAACGGCCTGTCGCTCTCGCTCGAGGCCGCCGAGAAACTCGTCGTGGCTGAGGCGTAGTCACGATCGGCGCCGCTTACCGGCCCCGTTCCCACACGGCTGATTGGCCGAGGCACTCGTCCACTTCCACGCGGATCGTCTCGGGCGCCGGTTCACCGGCAGCAGCGAGGGATTCGAGCAGGCATCCGCCAATCCACGCGGCGATCCATTCCGCGGTGGTGTTGGGCACAGGCAGGAGTGCACACTCGCTCGCAGGAAAGACCCACCGACGATCGGCAAACGTCACCGTCACCTCGTCGCCGCCGAGCGGGCCTGTGTCAGTCGTCACCGTGAGGAAGCGGCTGGTCGTCGGGAGGAGCATGTGGTGATCGAGCCCGGCGAGGATGGCTGTCAGCGCATCGCGGAGGGCGATGAAGTCGATCACCATCCCGTGTGGGCCGACACCGCCCTCGACGTCTACGCCCACGGTCCAATTGTGGCCATGAACGGGCTCGCAGAGATCATCACCGAGCGTGATGAAGTGACCGGCCGAGAAGACATGGACGGCCTTGCGGAGCTTGACGGAATGACGGTCGTTCATCGGTGATCGCGTGGAGGGTCGTTGACAGGGGCTCCCTCGCGAAACTCGCGAGGGAGAGACGGCCGCAGGCGACCGTCCAGCAACAGAATATAGAGAGCCGCGGCGATGAAGTCGGCGGTGGTGCCGGGGTTCAGCCGCCGGGGGCTCCGTAATGCGGTGTCAAAGGCTGCCACGGCGGCTTGCCAATCGGGGTCGCTTTCGCGAGCTACGAGATCGGCGGCGCGGGCCGACACCTCGGTGGCAACAGCGGCGCCGTGCTTGCGAACGATGAGCGAATCGGACTGCCGCGCGAGTTGCCGGAGGTGCGTGCGAATGATCGTCGTTTCGAGAGGCACGCCGGCGTTGATGCCTGCGGCAAGGTCCGCCACCGGTCCCTCGAAGAGAGGCTGATAACCACGAGCCCAGAGCCGTGCGATCATGTCGTGGTCGGCCGCCAGCCGCATCGCCTCGCGAATGTCGAGGGGTGGCGGCCCGGCGAGGTCATGCCGGTCTGTGTGACCAAGACCCCCGGGACGCGCCAGCCGGATTGCCTTCCAGATGGCTACCGCATCGCTCGCGTCGAGCCGGGCGAGCACGCCTTCGATCGCAGAAGGTGTCAGTCCTTCTTCATGGTCGGGCACGGCCGCGATCGGGGCGAGCAGAAGAATGATGCCGAGGTTTGCGTTGGATGTCGTGACCGCCGCAGCGGCCTTCGCGGCGGCGAGGATGGTTGGTCCGAGTGGCTGATGCGTGGCGGCGTCAAACGATGGTGCGATACTCCAACCGGCGGCGACAAAGTCGTCAAAAGCGAGATCCTCAAAGGACTCGAGGGGGTGGACGTTGCCCGGCTTGGCCGCCGCGGCCTCCAGGATGCTCGCCACGGCTGCACACCAGCCGCGTCCCCAGCGAGGCACTGCTGACGGGATTGTGAGGACGGCGCTTGTGATGGCATTGAAAAACGGTGCGGTGTCGGCTGTCATACGAGCACTTGTTGAGTGGCACGGCTTCGAGGAACGTCCATCGGGGCTCAGGAGGCTACACTGAAAACCGATCGCCGGCGTCTCGGCGACGAGGAGATTTGTTCAACATGGCGTCGGTGACAAGCGAGAACCCGCTGGCAAGCGTGGGCCCTGATAGCTTCATCAATCGTGAGCTGAGTTGGCTCGAGTTCAACCTCCGTGTCCTCGAGGAGGCAGAGAATCCCGAGAATCCGCTCATGGAGCGGCTAAAATTTCTTGCGATCTTCAGCTCGAATCTCGATGAGTTCTTCATGGTTCGGGTGGCGGGCCTCCGCGAGCAGGCTTTCGGTGAGAGCGCCCCGCAGGATGAAGCCCCCGACGGGATGACGGCTCTTATTCAGCTCAAGGCGATTGCCCAGCGTACGCAAGAACTCGTTGCGAGACAGTATCGCTGTCTCCGCGAGAGCATCGCCCCCGCGATGGAGGCCGAAGGGTTTCAACTCTTGCGGTATGCCGACCTCGAGGGTGCCCAGCGGGAGCAGGTCGATCGTTTCTTCCACGACCGCGCCCAGCCGATTCTTACCCCCATGGCGGTCGATCCAGCCCATCCGTCGCCCCGCTATCACAACCGAGGGCTCTATCTCGGCGTCATGCTCCATCGTGTCGAGGGGTTTGGGCCGAAGCGACTCTTCGCTGTGGTGCAGGTGCCGCAGGTGCTTCCCCGGGTCGTCTTGCTCTCCGGAGGCGAGCCGGGCCGCGTGCCCTTCGTGCTGCTCGAAGACATCATCTCGGCCAAGCTGCCAGGGCTCTTTGGCGGCTTTGAAGTGGACTCCTGGACGGCCTTCCGAATCACGCGAGACAGCGACCTCGAGCTCCTTGAGCAAGAGTCGGACGACATGCTGAAGCTCATCGAGGATCGTCTCAAGGCGAGGCAGCGGGGCCAGGCAGTGCGAATCGAAATCGCATCGAAGGCTGACGATCGGCTCGCAGGCTTGATCATCGATGAGGAAGGGCTTCAAACAGCCGACGGTGGGCTTGAAGGCTATAGCGAGGTTTATCGCATCGACGGCCCGCTCGATCTGACGGGACTCTGGGAGTTGCACAAGCTCTCGGGCTTCGAGCGGCTCCACGACAAGCCCTTCACCCCCCGGCCTCCTCGAGGCCTCGAACGGCACGGCGACGACATCTTCGCTGCCGTCGCCCAGCGAGACATCCTCCTCCATCATCCGTATGACTCATTTGATCCCGTGATCGATTTCGTCACGCGGGCGGCCAATGACCCTCGCGTCTTGGCCATCAAACAGACGCTCTACCGCACGAGCGGTGATTCCCCGATATCCCGAGCCCTCATCACGGCGGCCGAGGCCGGGAAGCATGTGACCGCGCTGGTCGAGCTCAAGGCCCGGTTTGACGAGGCCAATAACGTGAGCTGGGCGCGGCAGATGGAGCGGGCCGGGGTCCATGTCGTCTTCGGCTTTCTCGATCTCAAGACGCATTGCAAGGTGTCGCTCGTGGTCCGTCAGGAAGGCGGCGGGCTCAAGCGATACGTTCACCTCGGAACGGGAAACTACAACCCCACGACGGCGCTGCTCTATACGGATATCGGTCTCTTCACTGCTGATGAAGCCGTCGCCGAGGATGCGTCTGCTCTTTTTAATTTGCTCACCGGCTACTCTCAGGGGCATGCCTGGCAGCGACTGATCGTGGCTCCCGACGATCTCCATCGGCAAACGATCGCGCGGATCGAGCAGCAAGCCCGCCTTGCCGAGGCGGGAAAGCCGTCGCGAATATTTGCCAAGCTCAATTCGCTCGTAGACCATCATGTCATTGAGGCGCTCTATCGAGCAAGCCAGGCCGGGGTGCCCATCGATATCGTCGCCCGTGGCATCTGTTCGCTCCGGCCCGGCGTGCTCGGCTTGAGCGAAACGATCCGTGTGCGAAGCATTGTCGATCGGTTCCTCGAACATAGCCGTGTATATGTCTTCGGACCCGATGATGACGCGGAGGTGTTCCTCTCGAGTGCCGATTGGATGCCACGGAACTTCTTTCGTCGCGTCGAGGTGATGTTTCCGGTGCGTGACCCTGCCCTCGCTGGGCGGATTCTCAAGGAAATCATCCCGATCTATCTCGCCGACAACACGCGAGCACGCGTGCTTGATGCCGAGGGTCAATTCCGTCTTCTCGCACCGGCTGAAGGCGAACCGGTTCGGCGGAGCCAGCAAGAGTTTCTCGCCCAGCGGCCTGAGTCTGCGGCGACTGAGCCACGAGACGCGGTCGTTTCGGGCTCCTGATCGGAACTGTCGGTGGGCCACTTCCGCCGTCGCGACCTGCATCGGTAGACTTCGTTTTTCGTCGCACGCTGGAACGAATCAATGGCGGAGGACTACTACCAAACACTCGGCGTGGGCCGCACGGCGTCTGCCGAGGACATCCGGAAGGCCTACCGAGACCTCGCGCGGAAGTATCACCCGGATCTCCATCCCGATGACGAGGCCGCGAAGGAGAAGTTCAAGCAGGTCCAGAACGCCTTTGACACACTCAGCGACGCGAGCAAACGGGAGATGTACGACCGCTACGGAAGTTCGTTTGAGGGCGTTGGCGCGGGCGGGCCGCAGGCAGGCTGGGGCGGTGGGCCGTTTCCAGGCGGTGCCGGAGGGTTCCCTGGGGGCGGAAGTGGTGGCGACATTGACCTCGAGAGCCTCTTTGGTGGTGCCGGTGGTTTCGAGCAGATCTTTGGTCGATCTGCCGGCGGTGGGCGAGCCACGCGTGGTCGCAAGCGTGCTGCCCAGATGTCCGGTGAAGACGTCGAGGCCCGAATCGAAATCCCGTTTCGTCTCGCGATCGATGGCGGCAAGACCGACGTGCGTGTCGATCGCGGTGGCAAGTCGGAAACGATGAGCGTCACGATCCCACAAGGCGTCCCCGATCGCGCCCGGATGCGGCTCCGTGGCCAGGGGCTTCCAGGAAGCAACGGGGGCTCGGCGGGCGACCTCCTGCTCGAGGTTCATATCGACGCCCATCCGGTGTTCCGTCGCGATGGCGATACGCTCGAGGTGACGCTCCCGGTCACGCTTGCCGAGGCGATTGAAGGTGCGAAAGTGGACGTGCCCACGCCCTGGGGCACGATCGCGCTTCGGATCCCTCCGCAGACGTCAAGCGGTCGGAAACTCCGCGCCGCGGGTATGGGCGTGCGGCATGCCAACGGATCGAAGGGCGATCTCATTGCCGAAGTGCAGATCGTTTTGCCCGAAGGCGTCGATGCGTCTGCCATCGAGCGGCTGCTTGAGGCCGCGAAGGCCACCGAGTCGGGTGCGGCGAGCCCGCGGGTAGGCCTTCGGTGGTGACGCCCGGCGACGAGCGGCTCCCGCGGGAACGGCGTATCCGACGGCAGGCCGACTTCGCCCGGGTGTACCGCTGTCGATGGAGCGCCGCAGCAGGGTCGCTTGTGCTCTATGCTGTACCAGCTGTAGCTGCTCTCCCACGGAATGCCACGGTCAACGAAACATCGGAGGCGAGGATTGGTCTTTCTGTTTCGCGGCGTATCGGAAATGCCGTTGTTCGCAATCGGTGGAAGCGTCGACTGCGTGAGGCGTTTCGTGTGATCAGGCCGCGGCTGCCTGCGGGCAATGACTACGTGATCGTCGTGCGGTCAGGCCTGCCGCCTGCTGGTGCCGTAGGCGCGAAGCAAATCGGTGAGTCGATCGTGGAGCTTGCGTCGAGGGTGACCGCACGGCCAAGCTATGGCCAGCGGATTCCGGCAGACGAGCCCCTTCGCCATCAACCGACGCGGCGAGGCCGAAGGAAGTGACCACCACGGCCGCTGTCTGGCGAGCGGTCTGCCGCGGCTGCGACCGCGTGGCATCGATGGTGCTCGTGGGGCTTGTGATCGTCTACAAGTTCACCCTCAGCCCGCTGCTTGGCCGGCACTGCCGTTACACGCCGACTTGCAGCGCCTACTTCCGTCAGGCCGTGGAAAAACACGGCGCGATTCGAGGCATGGCCAAGGGGCTCGCCCGGATTGCCCGCTGTCATCCGTGGCACCGTGGGGGGCATGATCCGCCCTGATCCATCATGACGTCATGCCGCACCATCACCCGGTCAGAACGCCTGGCCCGCCGGGAGGTGCTACGGCTGCTTGGGCACGAGGTCGAGTAGCCGGCCCGGCGAGCCCATGATGTTGTAGCCGGCATCGACGTGAAGAATCTCGCCGGTGATGCCGAGCGACTCGCGAGATAAGAGCCACGCACCGGCCTTGCCCACTTCCTCGTGGGTGATGTTGCGGCCCATGGGCGACATGTGCTGGTAGAGACCGAGCATGTCGTCTACGCCCGCGCCACGGCCGGCGAGCGTCCGCAGGGGCCCCGCGCTCACCGCGTTGACCCGCACCCCGGCTGGCCCGAGATCAAAGGCCATGTACTTCACGCACGCGTCGAGCGTGGCCTTGCAGACGCCCATGATGTTGTAGCCGGGCACCACCTTTTCACCACCGAAGTAGGTGAGCGTGAGGATCGACGCGTCCTTGGAGAGGATGCCGCGAACGAGCCGCCCCACCGCTAGCAGGCTGTAGGCGCTCGTCTCCATCGCGATACGAAAACCCTCGCGGCTGCAATTCGTGGTGTCGCCCTTGAGGTCATCGAGCGGGGCGAAAGCAATGGAGTGAACGACAAAATCGACCGTGCCAAACTCCTGCTTCGCACGATCGACGACCGCGGCGATCTGGGCGTCGTCGGAGACATCCATCGGCACAAGAAATTTTGCGTTGGGCTCGAGATCGGTGAGCTGGGCCACGCGGCGGCGGTTCCGTTGACGCTCGTCGTCGGGACGGTCTGGCAGGTGCGTGAACCCGATCTGGCCCCCTTCGGCCATGACCTCCTTGGCGATCGCCCAGGCAATGGAGTGATCATTGGCCACACCGAGTACAAGACCTTTGAGTCCTTCGAACCGTCCCATGAATACGTTTCCTTCGTGATAATGCCGTGTGGGCCGCCGGTGAGCGGGATCGCGAAATGTACCGGCTTCACGGGAATCCCTCAACGCGGGGCTCTTGAAGCCTGCTCAACCGTGGCTCGGGCAACCCCTCGCGTGATGCGTACTTGCCTGCCCGTGCTGACGCGGGTAAAACGACGTGCACAGCCCCGTTAGCTCAATTGGTCAGAGCATCTGACTCTTAATCAGAGGGTTCATGGTTCGAGTCCATGACGGGGCACTTGGGTTTTTTGCGGTTTTCCCCGATGAAAACCGTGGTTTCTGCCGCTGAAAACAAGTGGTTTTCAGGCTTCCCCCCGAAAACGCCGAAATAGCGTTTTGTCCGTGTTTGTCCCGCCGTGTATTCTCTTCAGGGCGCGCAGGGGGCGCGCAAAACGAAGGCCCGATTCGCCTGGACCACGGACGGGAGAACGCCGTTATGGCACGGAAAACCACGGAAGACAGCTATTCGGGCAAGGCATTCCCGTTCACGGAAGCCCGGATTGCGGCTGCGCGCCTTGCTGCGCGCCCGGAGGACGCTGACGCACACGGCCGGCGGTCCTGGGGTGATTCCGGATGCACGGGCCTCAAGCTCGTGGTGAACGTCAACACGGGCTCGGCCGCCTTCTACTATCAGGGCAAGGTCAACGGCCGTGGAATCCGTCGAGCTCTTGGCGACGTGGAAGTGGTGTCGCTCATCGAGGCCCGTGCCGCGGTCAATCGCCTCCGATACGATCGCTCCACTGCTGGGCTCCTGGCTCCGCGGGCCGATGAGGCCGGCGACGATGGGAAGCAGTCGCCGATCCTCGCGGGCGTGGTAGACGACATGCTCGCCGCCCATGCCGCCGGCCGTTGGCTTCCCGGACGCCGGCGCCGCCAAGGGCCACCGACAGAACGGACGATGAAGTTCTACGAGGACCTACGGAACGCCACCACGAAGACCCACGAGGATATGACGCTCCAGGAGTTTGCCCACAAGCTTCCCGACATCTACGCCAAGCTCCAGGCCAAAGCGCCAGTGCAAGCGAATCGAGCTCTCCAACTCTGGCGAAACATCTTCACGTTTGCCACGGACTCTGGGCTCTGGAGCGGTCCGAATCCCGCCGTTGCCACGAGCGGTACGTCACGGATGACGAAGACTCCGGAACTGCCGCGACAACGTGTTCTCACCGACGCCGAATGGAAGCGGCTCGAAAAGGCGATGGCCGCCGATCAGCCCGTCTGGCGTGACCTGTTCACGTTGTCGATACGATCACTCCAGCGGATGGGGGCGTGTTGCCGGGCTCGCTGGTCGGATATCACGTTGACCGCGAAGGATGCCGCGTGGCGAATTCCGGCGGCTGACATGAAGGGCAGGGCGGGGGGCCACACAATCCCGCTCACGGCCATGCCTGACGTGGTGTCGATGTTGAAGGAACGCCGCAAGCTCGTGCCCAAAGATTGCCCGTGGGTGTTTCCTGCGATCGAGGGCGATGGGCCGGTCGAGTCGTACAAGTCGGCTTGGCAGAGGCTCCTCAAGGCGGCGAAGCTCTGGAGTGAAGACAAAGACCGGCGCCCCCGACCGCACGACCTACGCCGAACGGGCGGATCACGGATGGTGACCGCCGGCGTTCCGCTGAACGTCGTGACCAGGGCGCTTGGCGACGCGCAATCATCCGTGTCGATGGTGGCGAAGACGTACGCCGTTGTCGCTGATGCGGCACTACATGACGCCTTCGCCGCAGCGCGCGTACAGGCAACGCGACGACATCGTCCTTGATCCTTTGCAGTCCGCCCCGAATTGCTGTCGAGGGTGGTTTTGGCTCGCGATCAGCAGCGTGCCCACGTCAGTTCGCAGACAGCGCCTTTTCCTGGGCCTTGACCTGCAACTCAAGAAGTTTGTCTTGATGCCTCTGGACCATGCGGCTCCATGACCGCATGCCCCAAAAATGCCAAACCAGGCCGAATCCCGTCAGGAACGCACACGCCCAAAACACATAGTCAATCAGTTTTCCGAAGCCCTCCGCTCGTCCGCGAAGAAAGTCAATGCTTGTCGAAATGTGTTTCATCTCGGCATGAATACCAGCGATTTCTGCGCGGCTTGGTTCGTCGGCCGCCGCAAACTCTGCGGTCAGTTCAATGGATCTCATAAGCAGTCTGCTGGCAGCCTGCGCGTCTTCGTGCATCAACTTGAGGCTGTGATCAAACACGAAGGCAAACGACACGACAGCTATCGCAATGATGACCAGGCCCGCTACGGCCTTGAACTTGTAGACGCTGTCGGTTGGAAGACTTGGGATATCCATTGTGTTTTGTCCTGCTCTCGCCCCGGTGTTGGGGCCGCGGAAGGCTTCGGCCAATATTGCGAATCGAGTGACACGCCCAATTTGAAGATGTACTTGTCAGATATCGTAAGACGCCGAGCCTTACGCGAATAGGCAACAGTGGCACGCTCGACTTGTTCGTGGCCATGACCGGCAACCGTTCTGGGATGGGCCGGCGGGCCTCTTGGTAGCCGCGAGTGCCCTCAACGGCCGCAGTGGCCGAAACGCGACTCAACGGAGGCAATGGCCTCCGGCCCGGCCGGCACGACTCCAGCTCGTGGTGGGCGGCTTCCGTCGTGCCGCGAAGACAGCAAGAAGGAGGTCGGGCATCCTGCCCTCCCGCCCCACTGAGCAGCGGCTAGCCCTCGATGCTGTTCTCTGCGGGGGGCTCATCAGGGTGAAGGGGGCTCGCCTCCGCATCCGGCATCGTCTCGCCCCCCTCCCCCTCGCCGCCCCCCGCGGTGCGGCATTCGCCGCGCCCCCGGCTTCCCCCTCCCCCGAGTGCGGAATCGAGAGCATCCCCGCCGCTGATGGCCGCATCGT
>JBGTGN010000155.1:0-23274 GCA_041746715.1 Pirellulales bacterium
CGCTAGATGGCAGCAGCGGCGGTTTCACCCGTGCGAATCCGCACCACTTCGGCGAGGTTCGTGACGAAAATCTTGCCGTCACCCACCTGGCCTGTGCGGGCCGTCGTCATGATCTTGCTGATCACGTTCTGGGCCTCGTCGTCGCTCACCACAACTTCAATCTTCACCTTGGGGAGAAAGTCGACGGAATACTCGGCACCACGGTACGTCTCGGTATGACCCTTCTGACGCCCGAAGCCACGAACCTCCGTCACCGTCATGCCCTTGACACCCAGCGCATTGAGCGCGTCTTTGACCTCTTCGAGCTTGAAATGCCGAATGATGGACTCGATCTTTTTCATCGCTTTTTCCTCTTCTTCGTATTCGGCCCCGCAGGGCCCCGACCAGGTTCCGCCGATCACATCGATCGGCCCGTTGTCCGCCGACACAAGAATAAGCATTTCGCGTGCCAATCGACGAGTTGCCACAATCGCCGTGAAAACGCGATTGTTTTCGCGGCAAGCGTCACACCAGCGTGGCGCTCGCGGACGGGCGTAGCACCGCCGATGCCACGATTGGTGCCGAAAAAGGTCACGCATCCTGGGGCCACACGCGTGTCGCGCCGGTGAGGCGCGGCGGATGCAATGTTCGCGTCAGTGCGACGGGAAGGCGGCGCACTACAGCCCGGCAGCGCCGGTGTTTTCCTTCTCGTACTGCTCCTTGAGCGCCGGGAACTCAACCACGACGATGCCGCCCTTCTCAGGATCGAAAGCGTACTCCTGGTAGTAGGGCAGCATGGCCAGACGGATGCCATCGGGGCCACCCGGCTTGATGATCTTCGCCATGAACTCGGCATGCGTCTTCGGCCGGGAGCCATGCTCTGCCTCGTAGAGCTTTACAGTCTGCTCGACCGACGCCGAGGAGAGCGTGGCCGCCGCATAGCGATGCGCGCCGGTGATCGCATCGAGGCCAGCTCGATCAGCGCCCGGATCGACAACGACGCCGCCATCGGAAATAGCCGCGGCGAGGTCGAGAACCTTGTCGGTCGTCTTGCCGAGCGTCTTTCGAGTCTCGACCCGTGGCGTGGCGGCCGGAGGTGCCTCCGGCTCGCTGCACCCGGCGAGGGCGAGGATGCCAGCAAAAGACTGGAGCCAGAGAGCGTTGCGAACGGTGCGGGATGTCATCGAAAAGGCCTCCGTAGCGGATGGGGAACCAGTCTACTGAAGCCCGGGTTTCTGGGCTGGTATCCTTTGTGGACCTTCCGGAAACCGCCGCGACACATCTCGGAGTCATTCATGAGAAAGCCGATCGTCAGCCTCTTGGGAATCCTGGTGTTTCTGGGAGCAAGTGTGTTGGCGTCGGAGGAACGTTTGAAGGCCGACCCTGACTTTCGTCCGGTGCAGGAGCCGCTTCCCGTGAAACCGCCCGAAGGGGCGATCGTGCTCTTTGGAGACGGCACCGAAGGTGACCCGAAATTTGTCGCGATGAACGGCGGCCCGATCAACTGGACAGTCGAAGACGGGGCGCTCTTCATGACGCAGTCGAAGGGTCATGCCAATCACATCCTCTCGACCGAGGTGTTTCGGGATGCCGACATCCATGCTGAGTTCATGACGGTGAAGAAGGCCAAGGGCAACAGCGGCCTCTACATCCATGGCCTCTACGAGATGCAGATTCTCGACTCGTTTGGCAACGAGCCGCCGACAATCGAAGACGAGGGAAGCCTCTACCGGTTTGCAAAGCCGCTCGTGAATGCGTCGCGCCCGGTGGGGGAGTGGCAGGTGTATGACATCCGCTACACGGGGCCGCGTCGCGGCAAAGAGGGCAAGGTAGAAACGCCCGGGCGGATCACTGCCTGGCTCAACGGCAAGCTCGTGCAGGATGGCACGGAGTTCACTGAGCCCCGGTCACCATTCATTCCGTATCGCCACGGTGTTACCGATCACCTTCGCGCGGTGAAAAAGCGGATCGACGAGACCGACGAGGGGCCGCTCTTCCTGCAAGACCACGGCAGCCCGGTCAAGTTTCGCAACATCTGGATCGTGCCGCGGTAGCCGCGAAGGCCCGCGGTTCAGCCGATGGCGGCGGCGAGGATCTCGGCGAGCGTGTCGTCGGCGAGCACGATCGGATTCCCCTTCATGCTGCTGGTTTTCTTGGCCAGGGCGACAAGCTCGTGGATCGCGGTTGCCGTGACGCCGTAGGTCGAGAGCGAGGGTATCTCGAGGTCTGTCACGAGCGACGTCACCCAGGCGACGCCATCTTCGGGCCTGGCTGCAGCATCGCCCGTAAGCAGGCGGGCGACTTCGGCGAACCTGGCGAGCAAGGTATTGTCGCCAGTGGTCCTTGCGGCCCGGATGTTTGCGTCCATGACGCCCGGAAGCAGGATGGCGCAGACCGCCCCGTGCGGCGCTGGAAACCTTCCGCCAATCGGTCCGGCAAACCCGTGGACAGCGCCGAGCCCGGCGTTGGCCAAGGCCATGCCTCCCAGAAGGCTCGCGAGACTCATGGCTTCGCGGGCGGCGAGATCGGTGGGTTCGCGGCACGCAGCACGCAGGCCGTCACGGATGAGGGCAAGGCCTTCACGACAGAGCCCATCGGTGATCGCCTGCCGCTTTGCCGACACAAACGGCTCGATGAGCTGGGTGAGCGCGTCGAGGCCGGTGGCGGCGGTCACGTCTCGCGGCATCGAGAGCGTGAGCTCGGGATCGACGACGGCCACCCGCGGCAGCATGGTCTGGCTTCGCAAGCTCACCTTCACGCCATGCTCCGGGCTCCCGAGCACGGCGTTTCTCGTGACCTCGCTGCCGGTGCCAGCGGTCGTTGGCACGGCGACACAGGGCAGCGGGTCGGCATCGAGCGGTATTCCCGAGCCGATCACTTCGAGATAGTTGAGCACGTCGCCAGGCTGGGTCGCGAGTGCCGCGATCGCCTTGGCCGCGTCGAGGGCGCTGCCACCGCCGAGGCCAAGGACGACCTCGGCATGTGCCTCGCGAGCCGCCGCAGCCCCGGATCGCGCAACGTCGAGCGTCGGCTCTCCGTTTACTGGAAAATGCGTCGCGGCAAGCCCGTGTTTCTCGAGCAGCGGTTCGAGCCAGGCGTCATGTCGTCGACCAGAACCGCTCACGACCAATACGTGCTTTCCAAGGCCGGCGAGAATCTCGCCGAGGCCGCGCCGCGAGCCCGTTCCAAACATGACACGGCCAGCCGTCGCGAACTCAAACGACGCGACCGGAGTCTCTTCACCAAACGCCATCACCAGCCCGCGTCATCGGGGTGGAGGTTTGTGTATTTTACGCTCGACCGGGTCTCGGCCATCAGGTCGGCTACCGTATCTCGCCAGGTGGCGTAGTGGGCCGTCTCTTTGTGGGCCAGCGCCGCCTCGGACGAGCGATAGACCTCCACCAGCACGTAACGTGAGGCGTCGTCTTGCTGCCTCGCGACATCAAAGCGGGCCACCCCTGGCTCCGTGAGGCTTGCCCTCGCGTTGGCGAGTGTTGCCGCCTCAAAGGCCGCCTCATGACCCGGCTTCACGTGAACAAAGACATGAACGATATGCACCCAGTGTCTCCTAGCTTTCGGCGGGGCGTGGGGCCACCGGTTCAAGGGGCGACCGGCACCTCGATGGCTACGCCAAGACCTTCGAGCATGCGGTCGGCGACAAACCGGTTGCCCTCGGGATTGAGATGCACCCCGTCGCTTGTGAGCGTGCCTTTTTCTTTTCCGTCGGGATTGGCCGTCGCGAGATGATCGACAAACGCCTTGCGGAGATCGACAAGGCCGGTCTTCATGTCGGCGGCCACCTTCCGCGTGACATCAGAGTATTCATCGAGCATCGCATCGAGCGGGTTGTCGCCAGTGGCCTTCTCGCCGATCACGCTTGGCGTGCAGAGGATGACGCGACTGCCCACGGCACGAATCCTTTCGACGAGGCTGCGAAGACCCTTTTCGTAGGCATCCTTCGGCGTGCCCTTTCCACGCTTCGAGTGCCACACATCATTGATCCCGATATAGATCACGACCGTCGTCGGCTTCTTCTCGAGCACGTCGCGGTCGAGACGCTTTTCGAGGTCAGGCACCTTGTGGCCACTGATGCCGGCCCCGATCACCTCAACCCCGGCGTCGGGAAGCTCCTTTGCGATGGCCTCCCGAACGAGCACGACGTAGCCCTGCCCTTTGTTGCCCGCCTGCGTGATCGAGTCGCCCAAGAATACGATCCGCTCGCCGCTCACCGGCGGCCTGATCTCGGTGTCGTCGGCGACGGCAAGGACGGCCGTCACCGCGAGAATCGCAGCACCGGAGATGTGGAACGGCTTCATGATAGTGGACAGGAGCATGGCAGTGTTTCTCGAGTGAGAGTGAAAATGTCTGGGCGTTCTTTTGGAATCGCCTCGTGGCCCGGTGAGTATACGGCTGGTGCGTGCCGCGCCGGGATGCCCTTGGGGGCGGGCGGTCAGTTGCCCTCCGCGAGGGCGTCCCATTCGGCCTTGGTCGCATGGGTTTTTTGGTATTCCATGAGCATGAGCCATCGGCCGTCTCGCTTGACGCACAGCGACTCAAAGGGCACATAGTCGGTCTTTGGCTCCTCGCCATTCTTCTGGGAGGTGTATCGGAAGATGCCGGTCTCATGGGCCGTCGTGGCGTCGCCGAGGCGGCGGGTGAACCGCGTGACCACCTCCGCCTTCATGGTTCCGTTGCGGGTGTCGGCAAACTCTTGCTTCCAGCGGGCCAGCGCCGCGGCGATTGGCTCGGATCGCTCCTTGGCCTCGCTCACGAGCACGCCGTCAGGGTGATAGCAGGCCACACAGGCCTCGAAATCCCCAGTTTTCACCGACCGCGAGAGCTCGGTCCAGAAGGCGTCAAGCTCCTCGATCGGTAGTCCGCTCTCGGCGGCACCCAGGAGATTGGCGACGGCCATGAGCCCTACCGCCGCAGCAGATGCCCCCGCGAGCCGTCTTCTTTGATGGGTCGATGTCACGATCACGCTCGCTTCTGGAGGATTTTTCTCGCGGAGCACACCGCAGCAGGGTTATCCTAACGGCTCTTCACCGCTTGGGCGCTCGAGAATGGGAGCGACCTGCCATGAATGCCGACAACGTTTCAACCAAAACCCATCGCGACGGCGTTGTTGACCCCGACACGACGGTCGAGATTGCGGCCGACCTTGTGAGCGATTCGTTCCCACGGGTGCTCGGCGACTACGAGCTGCTCGCGGAGCTCGGCCGTGGAGGGATGGGGGTTGTCTATCTGGCCCGCCAGCGGCCCATTGACCGACTCGTGGCCGTCAAGATGATCCGCGATGGCCGGCTGACGGATGCGGCTGATATCCAACGGCTCTACAACGAAGCCCGGGCGGCAGGAAGCTTATCGCACCCGCACCTCGTGGCCGTGCATGAGGTGGGCGAGCACGACGGGCAGCACTACTTTTCGATGGACTACATCGAGGGCTCGAGCCTGGCCGATCTTGTGGCCAACGGCCCGATGGATCCACGCCGCGCGGCGAGCATCGTCAAGACGGCTGCAGAGGCGATTCATTTTGCCCATGAGCATGGCGTGCTCCACCGCGACCTGAAGCCTGGCAACGTTCTGATCGATGCCACCGACAAGCCGTATGTCACCGACTTCGGCCTCGCCAAGAACATGGGCAACGAGAGCGGCCTCACGAGGACGGGAGCCGCCGTGGGAACGCCAAGCTTCATGCCACCGGAACAGGCATCGGGCCAGCATGACCTGGTCAACCGCACGAGCGATGTCTATTCACTCGGGGCCATTCTCTATTCGCTCCTGACTGGGCGGCCGCCGTTTCGTGGTGAATCTGTGATCGACACGATCATGGACGTGGTTCACAAAGACCTCCCGCCGCCCAGGACAATACTCTCCACGGTGGACCGCCGCCTCGAGACGATCTGCCTCAAATGCCTTCACAAGGATCAAGGTCTGCGATACGCGACTGCGGCCGAGCTCGCCGACGATCTTGAGCGCTTTCTCTGTGGCGATCCGATCCAGGCCAAGCCAACCAGTTTCTTCACCTGGGCATGCCAGTGGCTGCGCCGAGTGCCATTGGTCGCGGCCCTTTGTGGGGGATGGCATGGCACCCCAACGCTGTGGCAGCGCCGCGTGAACCAAGCACTCATCGGCGTGCCCGTGCTCGGCCTCGTGGCACTGGTGGCATGGCCGGCGCTGCCGCAGCGATTACCAGCCGAAGTCCGAATCGCATCGGCTGCCAGAGGCGGGGCCTACTATGCGATTGCGGGGGCAATCGCCGACGCGATGATTCCCACGATGCCGCGGCCGATCCATGTGCTCGAAACCCGCGGCTCGCTCGACAACGTCCAGCACTTGCTCGACCGAACGGCGGAAGTCGCCCTTCTCCAGGAAAACATGCTCGGCCCGGACGATATCACCGTTGTCGCGCCGCTCACCTATGAGGCTGTGTATGTCGTCGCTCGGCGGAATCGCCGCATCAACACGCTCGACGACCTCGCGGGTCGGCGGGTATCGCTCGGCACCCCGGGCTCGGGAATGCGTGCCAATTCAATCGTGATTCTGGCCGCCGTTCCAGGCTGGCGTGCGGGCGATATGGAGGCGGCCGGTCTCTACTTTGCCTCGCTCGCAACCGACCCAACGCTCGACGGCGCGATCGTGACGACCAGCCGTGGGAGCCCCGACCTCCACCGGCTTATGGCTGGCGGCGAATTCAAGCTGCTCTCGCTCGGTGAGATTGTCACCGAGGAGGTGACAATGGCCTATCCAAGCTTTCGGCCTTCCACCGTCCGGGCCGGCTCATTCGCACCGGCACGTGCAGATCGTCCGGCGATCCCTGAGGAAAATATTCGTACGGTCGCCACCATCATGTTTTTGGCAGTTCGCCGAGATGCGGCCGACGCGCTGGTGACCACGCTTCTCGAGGCACTCTACAGCGACCCTGCCATGGCGGAGAAGCTCGGGATCATCCCGGTCCATCACGCGGCCCAAGGGAGTGAATTCAATCTCCATCCGGCCGCGCGGCGGTTCTTCCAGGCCCGACACGGGAAACCGTAGCAGGGCGACTATCGACGCACCATCCTATCGCGCCACGAGCTGCTGGATGCCGAGCGGGTCGGCCGGATCAAGCGAGGCGATACGTCGGCAGATGTCGGTGGCCGTCTTCTTTCGGCCCGTTTCCACGAGGCAGTGCACGAGCCCCTTGGCAGCCTCAAAAAACGGCTGGTTACCAGCGAGCGCGTGGGGCAGCGGTTTGGGGGGCGGACTGCCGACGGATTCGAGTGCGCGGAGGCAGAGCTCATAGGCTCGGCCGAAATGGCCACGGGCCAGCTTGGCGTCGGCCTCCTCGAGCGCGATGAGCCCGAGGTGAACATGCGCCTCGAGAAAATCGGGGCACTCCGAGAGGAGCCAGACAAGCTCGTCGCGGGCGATCTCCCCTTCGCCCGCAGCGATCATCGCCTCGACCTCCTCGATGTCTTCCCGCCGCTTGCGGGCACACCGCGGCTGCACGATCTCCCAGGCCACACCGCCAGGCGTCTCACGACGCACGACGGTGATCGCGTCGCCTCTCGATTTTCCAGATGGACGGCCACCAGCCGGCCGGCGTGGTCCGCGGCCGCGGCTCTGCGGCGGAGATTCATCGGATGGCGTCATCGCGGGATTGCTTGAGAGGGCGTTTCATGTGGCCGCAGCTACACTTCCGCGGGTTCTGGATTGTTGGACCCGAGCAACCGAGCCTTTGCAAGTGGCATCAACGAAACCACGACATGCCGAATCACCCGATGCCGCCAGGCCGCGAACGGCCTCCGCAGCAGTCGCACGGCCGCTCATGGCCTGGTTTCGAAGGCACCGTCGCGACCTCCCCTGGCGAGCAAACCAAGATCCGTATCGCGTGTGGGTGAGCGAGATCATGCTCCAGCAGACGCAAGTGGAGCGGGTGAAGGAATTTTTCTCGCGGTTCATAACGCGATTTCCTTCCGTCGAGGCACTGGCGCGAGCCCCTGAGCGGGACGTGCTCAAACACTGGGAAGGCCTTGGCTACTACCGTCGTGCACGGCAGCTCCATGCCGCGGCCCGACAGATCGTGCGGGAACACGAGGGCGAGTTTCCTCGGACCGCTGCCGAGCTGCGGGAGCTTCCAGGGATTGGCCGCTACACCGCGGGGGCCATTGCATCAATCGCGCACGGCCTTGCCGAGCCGATTATCGAGGCCAACACGCGTCGGGTGATCGCCCGCCTCGTGGGCCACGCAAAGCCGGTGGGTGGCGCTGGCGATGCACCACTCTGGGAGATCGCGGCAAAGCTCGTTCCGACGCGTGATCCGGGCATCTTCAACCAGGCACTCATGGAGCTCGGGGCACTTGTCTGTTCGCCGGAGCGGCCGTCATGTCCGCGATGTCCGCTCGCTGGCGTGTGTGTTGCCCACGCGACGGGCACCACGATCTCGATTCCCATGATGCCCCCACCGAAGGCCCCCAAAAAGATTCGAGAGACAGCCCTTGTGATACGGCATGGCAGCCGCGTGGTCGTCGAGAAGCGAGCGGCAGGCGAGTGGTGGGAGGGCCTCTGGGATTTTCCACGGGCAACGCCGGGAAAAGCGCGGTCCACGGGCGATCGTCGGCTCGGCGAGGTGGCCTACACCGTCACACACCACCGGATCACATGCCGTGTTGTCGAACGGCACGCATCTGGTGAGCCAGCCACCGGACCCAATCGGCGGCTCGTCGCGGTCTCGGCCCTCGCCAAGCTCGCGATGACCGCCCCCGGCCGCCGCATCGCCACGATGCTCACTCGAGTGGTTTGATCGCGATGGCGCGAAATTCGACTGGGTCGTTGTGGCCCGCAAATCCGAAATACCCGCTCGTCCGGGTGAGTCCCGGGTGCGGCTTGCCTGCCATGAATTCCTTGGTCTCGGCAACGTCGGCATCGAGGATCACCGAGCCGTTGAGTTCCACCGTGATCCGACTCCCCTTCACTCTGACAACCTCAAAATTCCACTCGCCCGTCGGCCGGAGATAGCCCCGCTCGGCCGCCGCGATGCCGTACGCCGAGCCGTGGAATTGCCGGGCATCAAGCTTGGCATATTTCGGATGCTCGGAGTCGAGCACCTGAAGCTCACACATCCCGAGATAGGCGGTGTCGCCCTCGCCTGGATAGCGAATTGCAAGGCCGCTATTGCCACCAGGTGTCAGCTTGAACTCGAACCGCACGGCGAAGTCGTCGTACTCCTTTTCCGTGTGGATCGTGCCCCCCTTTCCGGGCTTACAGCGGACGGCGCCATCGACAATCTCACAGCTCTCGATGGGGCCCTTCCAGCCGGTGAAGTCTTTGCCGTTGAAGATGGCTTCAAAGCCGTTGCCCGATCGCTCGGCCAGCCAGGCATTCGCTTCCTCGCTCTCGATCTCGCGCACAAAAACGTTTCGCCATGAGATCTCTCCGCCGTGTGTTTGAAGCTGAATCGGGCCGCGTCGCAGGAGCGGCTTCTTGCGATCCCAGTAGTTATCCATGATTGCGTGATCGACTACGAGCGTGTCGTTGAGCCACACGCTCGTGCGGGCGCCGACCTGCACGATCCGGAGATGGTTCCACTCGCCGAAAGGCTTGTCGGCAAGCGCCAGCGGATCCTTGCCGGGGGTTCCGGGGCTGTTGTTCCACAGACCGCCCGAACCCTTGTCGGCGCCGAGCTTGAATTTTCCAGCTTCGGTGGAGTCCCAAATCTGAACCTGCGGCGTGGCCCGCAGGTAGACACCACTATCGGCCTTCGGCACGGTCTTATAGTCGATAAGCAGTTCGATATCACCGAAGTCGTCCACCGTGGTCGCGTACGGGCCGTTGCCGTCGTTCACGAGCACGCCATCAACCACGTTCCAATGGGCCTCAAGCTCCGGCTGATTCTTGGCGAAGAACGCGTCTTGCTCGGCTTCGGTCTTCGTGCTGAGCTTGTATGGGTTCTCGGTGCCCATCCCTCGCCAGCCGGTGAGATCCTTGCCGTTGAAGAGGGCCCGAAAACCTTCGGGGGGGACGTTGCGTTCAGCCTCGGTGGCCGTGGTGAACGTACCCCACGCGGTCCACGAAGCGACCAGAGCCATGGCAATGAGCGATCGGATGATCGGGGGCATGCTGATTCCTCGAAGAAGCGTTTTGGAAACGAAAGCCGTGATGCTACCACGCAGACAAACCGGGGCGTAGACTCGTCGCTCGCGCCCAACTTCTCCCGAGAGCGCTCATGAGCCTGCCGACCACGCGTCGTGGATCACACGCCTACGATCACCGCATCTATTGGCACGTGGGCAGAGCGTCCGCCCACGAGGCATTCGCGTATCGCCTTCTCTCGCCTGCCACGATCGAAACGGGGAAGACCTACCCCGTCGTGCTGTTTCTTCACGGCGCCGGGGAGCGCGGGGCAAACAACAAGGCCCAGCTCAAGTACTTCCCGGTGTGGATGGCGTCGACCGAAATGCGGGAGCGGTTCCCGTGTTTTGTGATTGCGCCGCAGTGCCGCGAAGGAACCGCGTGGAGTGATGGTGACTGGGGATCATCGGACTCTTCGGCCTTGCCTGAAGAACCGACCAACCAGTTGCGATGGGCGAGCGGAATTCTTGACACGCTGCTCGCAACGCTGCCTATCGATGTGAGCCGGGTCTACCTCACTGGCCTGTCGATGGGCGGCTACGGTGCGTGGGAACTGGCCGTACGACAGCCGGAGCGATACGCTGCGGTGGTCCCGATCTGCGGTGGCGGCGACGAGTCGCAGGCGGCACGGCTCGCGACGCTCCCGATCTGGGCCTGGCACGGTGACGCCGACGATGTCGTGCCGGTTGTCCGGTCGCGGCGGATGATCCATGCGATCACGAAGGCCGGAGGCAGCCCGCGGTATACGGAGCTCGCAGGCGTCGGCCACGACAGTTGGACGCCCGCGTACACGAGCGCTGACGGCGCGATCCCGTGGATGTTCGAGCAGGTCAGAAAGGAACCGGATCGGCTTGTTTGAGGCGGGTGAAAGTCGCTTTGACCCAAAGCAGCAGCATCGCTACTCTTCCGTCCGATTTTCAGCCGTTCTTGCTACCCGAGAGACCGCCCATGCGGCTCACCATGATTGCCGTCGGGTTTGTTGCAGCGACGCTCCCATGTGTCGCGTGGCTCCGCGCCGCCGAAACGCCTCGTGACCCAAAGGCACCAGTCGAGGTCTCGCAGGGTCATCGGCTGGCTCGCGGCCATTGGATGGAAACCCGCGCGGTGTTTTCTCGCACGGGGCGCATCGATGTCAACACTCGCACCTGGTCGAAAAGCGAGGTCTCTGGTTTTCACGGTGCCGTTGTCGTGTTCCTCCTCGACAAACATCGCAACCGGCTCTACAGCACCGAGCCGCAGTCCTACGGAGTCAATTCCAAGATGCTCCCGGGCGACGAACGCACCGACTCCTTTCATGAACTGGTGCCGCCGGAAGTCATCGCGAAGACCGATGCCATCGTGATTCAGCATCTTTATCAGCCGCAGAACAATCTCCTCGATCGCCTCCGCGATGCGAAGGCCGCTTCGAGGTATCTGGCCGGCATCCTCCGCGACGGTGCGGAAGTGCTCCTGCTCGGCATGGCTCCGTAGCCGCCGGTCGTAAACAGCGACGCCGCGCGCCCGGAATAAATGAAGTATAAACGGCATCGATCGCTGGCGTTCTCGACCACACCACGCCCTCTTTTTCGACGCCCCTTTGCCCTATGCCATCGCCGCCTTCCATGCCGTCTCCAATGACGGCTGCACACCGCGATGAATTGACGGCCGCCCGGGCGCGAATGAAAAGTCTCCGCTGGGCAACTGGGTATGCCGCCTTCGATGGCACGATCATTGCCATCTTCGCGGGCATCACGCTTGTCGCCGGATTCGCCTCCGTGAGCGGATTGCTCATGGGCGGCTTGATGGCCGTGGTCGCGTGGATCGAGTTTCGAGGCCGATCACGCCTCACGAAACTGGATCCACGCGGCGGGCGCATGCTGGCATGGAATCAACTCGCGTTCGCGGCCCTGATCGTGGCGTACGCCGGGTGGTGCATCGCGTGTGAGCTGTGGGGACAACGCCTCATCCCTCGGGTGCTCGCCGAGGCGGGAAATCAATGGCCGCCGGAAACGATGGAGATGCTCGATATTCTCAAGGAGATTGACGCCCTCTATCCCAATCTCGTCGCCTGGTCATACGCCCTGGTCGGCTGCGTCGCCGTGATCCCGCTGGGTCTGACGGCGTGGTATTACTTTTCGTGTGCCCGTCTGGTTCAGACACATCTGGCGCTGACGCCACAGTGGGTTCTGAATGGGGAGCCGTGAGACCGCGCAGTGCGTGCTTCTCGATGATTTCCCGGAGGGCGAATGTGCCGGGAAACTTTTCGCGCGCGCGGGGCATCTCAACGTCGTCATACTCTGCGTGGGAGTTTTCGCGTGACTAGCCCTGACGACGATCTTCTGAGCCTCGCCATGGCTGGGCATCGCCCGGCATTTGACGTGCTCGTGAAGCGGACATCAAAGCTGGTCTGGGCCCATCTCATTCTCCGCTGTCGCGACCGCGGGCTCGCCGAGGATCTCGCCCAGGAGACCTTTCTGCGGGCCTGGCGATCCATTCGCAGCCTGAGCGATCCCGCAACGTTTCGCTCGTGGCTCATCACGATCGCCGAGAGCGTCCGTCTCGACGACATCAAGCATCGCACCAGAAGAAAACGCGCCGCCCCGGGAATCATGGAAGACTCCGTTGACGTGGCGTCGCACGACGCCTGCCCGAGCGAGCAGGTAGAGCAGGCCGAGTTGAGCAACCGAGCCCTCGACGCCTTGAGTGATCTCCCCGCGCACTATCAGCAGGCGCTCTCGCTTCGATACCTCGCTGGCGCCGACTACGCCGAAATATCCCGACAGCTCGCGCTCACCAACGGAAGCCTGCGGGGGCTGTTGCACAGGGGGCTCGAAATGCTCAGAGAACGACTCAGCGGCAGCGCTCCGCATTCGTGAAGGACGACCCGACCAGGGAGGAATGACGATGAACGATGAGTTGCCCGATGACCTTCGCACACTCGACGACGAGTTCAAGCAGGCGATGCGGTCGTTTGCACCACCGGCCGATCTCGACGCAGGCATCGTCGCGCACGTGTCTCGTCGATCACGCTGGCTCATCATGCCGAAGTCGGGGATGCGCCGTGCGGCGTCCGCGGTAGTGGCGGCGAGTTTGCTTGCGACCGTCGGCTACGTCGCGGATCGCCAGATGAACGGCGGGCGCTCGTCGCTCGTTGGCGATCTTGAACGGCTCGTCGCGTTTGACACGCGAAGTCAGGGTGAAGCGGATGAAGCGCCGTCGGAATACTACGTGCAGGATGACATTGAGAATTTTACGGCAGGCCCGGAGTTCAAACTGCGGCGAGAAGAAGGAGAATCGCGTGAGGCCACGCCATCCTCAGATCCCAAGCCGGGCTACGTCTCTGACACATATGAGGCTTCGGGCGGCTGGTTCACAGCAACACAAGGGCAGTCGGTTGGCAACGGTCGCGATGGCCGGTCCGAGGAGTCCATGAGCGGGCTCAATCCGAGTGCCGTTCCAACGCTTCAATATGGAGTTGTTTTGTCGGAGGCGACACCATACGAAGGCAAACAATTCTCGAGCAATGCCGGTCTCGAGGGGAGCATTGTTATCGATGAGCAGAATCTTCTTCATGGGCCTCTGCATTTCGAGCCTGGGCAGATATCGCTCCGTGACAACAAAGCCCCGCCTCAGAAAAAGGCGTGGGGAATGCTCACAAAAAATCGGGCTGATGACCTCGCTGGTAGCGTGTCCACGCATTCGGACGGTGACAAAGACACCACTCGGTCACAGCCAGATTCAAGCCTAGTCTCGACACCGTCGCCCGAATCCGTCTCGCTCCGATCAGGAAACAATGAGGTTGAACGCCGTCCGGAAACGGGCTTGGTACGTGGTGAAGGACGCGTGGGGGAGAGAGGCGAGGCCGGCCTCGACGGAGCGCCCACGCCTCACCATGCCCCGTCTGTCGCCATTCGCCAGAAGGTGATTCGCAGCGGCACGGTTGAGTTCGAGGTCGACTCGTTCGATAGCGCACTCATGACCATCTCAAAGCTGGCCATGGAGTGTGGTGGGTTTGTCGCGTCCACCGACTCCGCAAAACTTCCCAACGGCAAGACCCGGGGGGCGATCACGCTGCGGGTGCCGCCGGAACGGCTCGATGCCCTCGTGCTCATGCTCCGCGGTATCGGCGACCTCAAGTCTCAGAAGATCGCGGCTCAGGATGTGAGCAAGCAATACACCGACATCGAGTCGCAGCTCAGGGCGGCCCGTGCGATGGAGGGGCGGTTGCTCGACATGATCCAGAAGGGCAACGGGGCGATCAAAGAGCTTCTGGCTGCTGAGAAGGAGCTCGGTGTCTGGCGGGAGAAGATTGAAAAGTACGAGGGGGAGATCCGCTACTACGACAACCTCATTGGCCTCTCCACGCTCACCGTCGTGATGCAAGAGCGAGACATCAAGGCGTCGGCTGCATCGATCGAGACGGAAACCGTGTCGGCCGGGGTCGAGACCGACGACGTGGAGAAGGGCCGCGCCGAGATATTGAAGGCGATCGATGAGGCCAAGGGCCGTATTCTTACGAGCGATCTCAAAAAGCTGGATGCAGGCCAGTTTGCGGCGACGATTGTGGCCGACGTGGCGCCTGATCGGGCAGGCCCGGTGATCGATCGACTGAAGCAGCTTGGCAAGTTGGCCCGGCTCGAAGTTGATCGTAAGCAGACATCGGTCGATGGCACCGCGGCCCCGCTGCCTGGCGCGAAAGTGGAGCAGCGGCCGACGCGGTTCACAATCTCGCTTTACAATCTCGCCAACGTTGCCCCTCGGCTTACCACGACGGCAACGCTCGCCAGTGGCGATGTCGAGGCTGGCTATCAGGCAGTTATCACGCTTGTTGAAAAAGCCGGTGGCCGGATCGTCACATCGCAGCTCCAGCGTCCGCAGGCCGATCAGGTCGTGGCGAACCTCCAGATCGAGGTGCCTTCCGCCGAGGCCGCGGCAAGCCAGGCGGCGATCACAGGGCTCGGCGAGGTGATGAGCCTTCAGTTGTCGGAGAATCCCGACACCGCCAATGTCACAACCGCGAAGCAGGGTTTTGCAGTTCGGATCATTTCATCCGCGGGCGTGGCGGCTAGGGAAACGGTAACGCTGCAACTTGCGAGCCAGGATGTGGTGACGGCCCATCGGCTGCTCGCCGACCTGGCAGCGAAGGTTGAGGCACGGATCACCCAGTCGAACGTGACCGAAGGTGACGGCGACAACGTGAATGCCGTCTTGCAGGTGGATCTGCCGCGGACCGCGTTTGCCGAATGGGATCAGGCCCGAGCCAATGCGGGCGACGTTCTCACGCGGTCGGTCGTGCGATCAACCGATCTTCAAAACACGCTCGACAGCAAGCTCAGGATCCATCTGACGTTGTTTCCTGTGGACCGACTGCCGCCGCGGCAAGTGACAGCCGCCACTGTGGTCGTGCGGTCATCGGAATCGCAGCAACAGGCATTCCTGGCCCAGGCCACGCAGCTCGGCGGCCGCGTCATTGATCAGACAATGAGCCGCGATGCAGGTGGCCGCAGCCACGCGAGGGTCGTCTTCGATGTGCCCCGCGACAAAGCCGCGACCATCTTTGACGCGATTCGCGCCGCGGGCGACATCCGAATGATGAACACCACGACGAATCCTCAGGCTCCGGATGGCCCGCTTGCGCGAACGCGATTCGAGCTTCAGTTCGGTGAAGGCGAGGCACTCGTCGGTGCTGAAAACAGCCTCTGGTCGAGCATCAAGGCGGGCCTCGCCACGAGCCTCACGGGCCTCGGCTACAGCCTCCGACTTCTCATCGTCGCGATCTGCCTCGTCGCCCCGTGGGCCCTTGTGCTCTGGGGCGGCTGGAAGCTCATGCGACGCACGACGAAGCCGCCCGTCGCGTGAAGCGGGGATCGCTTGAGGGCCTGGTACCATATCGGATAAGTGGTCTTGATCCCTTCAAGCGATCGCCGTCCGTCGCGGTCCATGAAGTTTTCGTGGTATCCTTCGAGGATTCACCTCCGGAGGATTTCACTGATGTCCGTCGCGTTCCGACTGATTCTTTCGATTGCCGTTGCCACCTCCGCGAGCTTCGTCGCCGCTGCGGATGGTCCCGAGCCACTCGAGGTGCTCCTTGTCGCCGGTGGCTGCTGCCACGACTACGCCGTTCAGAGCAAGATTCTCGAGGCAGGCATCGAGGAACGGCTCAACGCCCACGTGACCGTCGCCTACTCTCCAGACAAGACCACGTCGGCTCGGTTTGAGATCTATGAGAAGGACGATTGGGCGAAGGGATATGACGTCGTGATCCACGACGAGTGTTCGGCGCAGGTCAACGAGATCGAGTATGTCCAGCGGATCCTGAAGGCTCATCGTGATGGCACGCCCGCGGTGAACATCCACTGCGCCATGCACTCCTACCGGTGGGGTGATTTCAAAAAGCCCGTGCCGGTGGATGCCGAGAACGCCGGCTGGTATGAGATGATCGGTCTCCAATCAACTGGCCACGGGCCGCAGTTTCCGATCGAGGTGCTCTACGACAAGGAGCACCCGATCACGAAGGAGCTTGCCGACTGGACCACGATCAATGAGGAGCTCTACAACAACATCCAGATCCTGCCTTCGGCCAAGGCGATCGCCAGTGGCAAGCAGGCTGTGCGGGGCAAGAAGGATCCGCCCGAGGCCGAGCCAAAGATAGCTGAGGCGATCGTGGCCTGGACAAACGAGTATGGCCCGAAGAAGACCCGTATCTTCAGCACGTCGCTCGGCCACAACAACGACACGGTAGGCGACGGCCGCTACCTCGACCTCGTCTGCCGTGGCATTCTTTGGGCGTCGGGCCAACTCGACGACGCCGGAAAACCGACCACCGGCTACGTGCGACCGGTCGCGGCCCGGTAACCACTCACGGGCGCCCCATTCACAGCCGTAGGAGCGACGCATGCATCGCCAGCGCCTTCACGCCATCAGGGCACGCACGGGCGAGGCGGGCTCGACGCCGGTGAGCTTGGCGTCGAGCCCCTGAAACTCGAAGGTGAATTTGTTGTGATCGATGCCCAGGAGATGGAGCATCGTGGCGTGTAGGTCGCGAACGTTCACGATGTCCTTCACGGCGTGATACCCAAAATCGTCGGTCTCGCCGTAGGTGATGCCGCCCTTGATGCCACCGCCGGCGAGCACGGTGCTAAAGCCCTTGATGTGGTGGTCGCGGCCGATACCTCCTTTGTTACCTTGTCCCATCGGCGTGCGTCCAAACTCTCCACCGATGACGACGAGTGTCTCATCGAGGAGGCCACGTCGCTCGAGATCGGTGAGCAAGGCCGCCGCGGCCCGATCGGTGGGTGGGCAAATTTCGTCCATGTGCTTCTTGATATCACCGTGGTGATCCCAATCGCTGTGGTAGAGGTGTACAAACCGCACACCTCGTTCCACGAGACGCCTGGCCATGAGGCAGTTGGTGCCTACCGTGGCCTTGCCGGGCTCGGCGCCGTAGAGCGCGATCGTCTCGGGGCTCTCGTCGGAGAGGTCGGCAAGGTCCGGCACACTCGCCTGCATCCGGAAGGCCAACTCATACTGTTTGATCCGCGTGGCCACCTCGGGGTCGGCCAGATGCGAAAGCCGGTGGTTTTCGAGCGCCGCGACGGTATCGATGAGGTCTCGCTGGTGAGCCCGTGAGATACCGGGAGGGTTCGCGACATAGTGAACCGGGTCACCCGAGGTGGCCATCTCCACGCCCTGGAACTGCCCCGGCAGAAATCCCGAGTGCCACTGCCGCGCCGCGATCGGCTGCGGGTTGCGGCCCATCTTGCTCGTCATGACAACGAAGCCCGGCAGATCATCCGCCTCACTCCCCAGGCCGTAAGTCACCCAGGCCCCCATGCTCGGTCGGCCTGAGAGTGCCGTGCCGCAGTTCATGAACGTGTGGGCCGGATCATGATTAATCTGCTCGGTGACCATGCTCCGCACGATGGCACATCGATCAGCGAGGCTGCCAAGCTGCGGAAAGTAGTCGCTCACCTCGGCGCCACTCTGGCCGTACTTCTGGAACGGGCGAATCGGTCCGAGCACCCGAAGCTCGTGACCCTGAAGCTGGGCGATCGGCTGGCCCGCCGTGACGCTCTCCGGCATCGGCTGACCGTCGAGCTTCTCGAGCATCGGTTTGCGGTCAAATGTCTCGATGTGGCTCGGCCCCCCTGCGAGACACAGAAAAATCACCGACTTGGCCTTCGGCGGATGATGCAGCGGCCACACCATGCCACGGCCCGACGCGGCTTTGGCACCAGCAAAGCCATCACGGGCCAGGAACGTGCCGAGCGCGGCGCCACCGAGCGACAGGCCAGCGCGGGCGAGGAACGTGCGACGTGCGAACGAAACGGATGGATCGATCATTCAGTACCTCGCGATAGCTTCGTGGAGATTGAGAACCGCGCGGGCGGTGGCAGTCCAGGCGGCCAGTTCAAGGTCGTCGAGCGACGTGTCTCGCGGGGCGATGCCCACGGCGAGGAGCTCCCTCGCGGCAGCGTGGTCATCGGCAAATTCCTTGCGGCGACGGGCAAGCAGTTCGGCGACGAGCTTGCGTTCAGTCGAATCGGGCCGACGCGAAACCGTATGCCGAAACAGGGCGTCGATCCGCGCGGCGTCATCACCAGCTTCTGTGAGCGTTCGTTCAGCCAACGCCCGCGCTGCCTCGACGAACGTGGGGTCGTTCAAGAGCACAAGCACCGCCTTGGGCGTGTTGGACCGCATCCGCTTCGCCGTGCATTCCTCGCGGGTCGGCGCGTCGAACGCCAAAAGCTGCGGATGGAGAAACATCCGCTGCCAATGGACATACAGCCCGCGCCGCCACTGCCCTTGATCGTGATCTTCCTTGTACGTTCGCTGTGGAAAGTTGAGATGCTTGTAGTAGCCGGCTGGCTGATAGGGATGCACACTCGCGCCGCCGAGTTGTTCCACGAGCAGCCCGCTGGCAAAGAGCACCGCGTCTCGCACGCCTTCGGCCGGATACCGCCAGCGGCCCTGTCGGGCCAGCAGCCGGTTGTCGGGATCGCTGGCAAGCAGTTCAGGCGGTGCGTCAGACGATTGCCGGTAGGCTCGGCTCATCACGATGGTGCGAACGAATCGGCGAATGTCCCAGCCGTCCATGAATTCCAGCGCAAGCCGATCAAGGAGCGCCGATTGGTCGGGAGGCTCCCCCTGCCCGCCAAAATCCTCGGCGGTGCGGCAAAGGCCCGCACCAAAAAACAATGCCCAGAGCCGGTTGGCCGTCACGCGTGCCGTGAATTCACCCACACCGCCCTCCGTCACGGGTGTCACGAGCCATCTGGCAAGGTCTGCCCGCGTTGCACGGCTGTCACCTGGAAGTCGCCCAAGAAACGCCGGGATCGCCGGCTCGACGATCTCGCCCGACTCGTCCATCCAGTTTCCGCGGGCAAGAACCTGCACGACGCGAGGCTCCTTGAGCACCTGCGTCACCATGAGCGACCGCGTGAGCTTCGCCCGATCAGCTTCGAGCTTCTGGAGCTGCTTCCGCTTGGCCACGATCGCCGGGGGTTCCGGTGGCGGCTCGTGCTGCTTGGGGGCTTCGATTTTCGGAGCCTTCTTGTTCTTCGGGCCGGTGACCTTGCCGTCGTCCTTGCCAGCCACCGCTTCCTTCACTGGCGGTTTCTTCTCCGGCTTGGGAGCTGGCGGCAGGCTTTTTCTCAGGGAAGCAATCTGTGAATCGAGGGCAGCGGCCTGCTCGCGGTCAAACGGGCCGACCATCGGTAGCTCGGGAAGCCGCGTTGTGGGCAATGAGTTGGGTGCACCGCCGCGGCCTGCGAAGCCCATGTGCTTCTCGTCGTCGATATCGGCGAAGAAGGCGCCTAGGGCGTAGAAGTCGCGGGCCGTATAGGGATCAAACTTATGGTCGTGGCACTGGGCGCATCCCACCGTCGCCCCCATCCAGGTGCCCGACACATTGCGAATCCGATCAGCCTGATAGATGGCACGATATTCCTTGACCTGAAGCCCCCCTTCATGCGTCGTTTGCAGGAGGCGGTTGTAGGCGCTTGCGAGCACGCAGTCGTCGGGATGCTCGCCTGGAAGCGGCTCAACGAGATCACCGGCAAGCTGAAGGATCGTGAAGCGATCGAACGGCACGTTCGCGAGAAACGCGGCGATCACCCAATCGCGGTAGGGCGACGCATTGTGGGTTTGGTCGCCGTGGTAGCCGACGGTGTCAGCATAGCGCACAAGATCGAGCCACCAGGCGGCCATGCGTTCGCCATACCGCGGCGAGGCGAGGAGCCGGTCGACGAGCTTCTCGTAGCGGTTGGGTGAGCGGTCGCTCACGTAGGCATCGACCTCGGCTGGCGTGGGTGGCAGACCGGTGAGGTCAAACGTGACGCGGCGCAGGAGCGTGATGTCATCGGCGTCGGCAGCCGGTGCGAGGCCCTCCGCTTCGAGCCTCGCGAGCACGAACCTGTCGATCCAGTTCGAGACCCATGCGGCGTCCTTCACGGCTGGATCGGGGTGCGCGATGGGAGCCACATACGCCCAGTGGGTTTCATACGGAGCTCCGGCGGCGATCCATCGTTCGAGCAAAACCTTCTGGGGCTCGGTGAGCGAGTGAACGCTATCGGCCGGCGGCATCACGACATCCGGGTCGGTCGAGCGAATGCGGGCGACGGCCTCGCTCTCCTCGGGTTTTCCAGGGACGATCGCCGTCGAGCCACTCTCGAGCTCCGCGATGGCAGCGTCACGAACATCGAGCCGCAGGCCACCCTGCCGATCGTGCTCATCGGGCCCGTGGCAGGCGAAACAGTTCCGGGAAAGCAGCGGCCTGATCTCGCGATTGAAGTCAGGCGGCTCAGCGGCCGTGAGCGAGCCTGCGAATGCCGCGAGCACAAGCCCGACGACGCGCATGTGTTCTGCGAGGGTGCCCCCGAAGGAGCGTCCGTAGAGCGGTGTCGTGCGCCATCCCTGCATCGCGTATCCCAGCGGCGGAGTCCTCGGATCGAATGGATCAAGTGTAGAGAGGCTCTTCGGCCGCCGCCAGGAATCGCATCCGCCGAGCTACGGGGCTGGCGGAGGTTCCGGCTTCCCGGCCGCATCGGCCCCGGCACGATTGATCGCGTACACTGCCGCCATCGCCGCAAGTTGTGTGGGCCGTACCGTGCGACCCGCAACGGCTGTCACACCGGCCACGCGGCCTGCCACCCTCGCGAGGCCGGGAGCGACTTTGTGGTACAGCTCTTCAAGACGCGAATCGAGCTCTGGCTGTCGTTCATCCTGTTTGGCGGGATGCTCGGGATCATACTCCTGGGCATCGCTTTTCAGGAATCCGAGCTTCGTGAGATCGTCTCGGTTCCTCCTGTCGAACTGACGCTCGACACGATTCTGACTGCCGGACCGAGCGGCCACCAACACATCACGGTGACCGAGTTCGAGTTTGGTGAAGGATATGTCGTCGAGGAAGAGAATTTCCGGTGGAGCAAGACCTGGGTGCCAGCCTTCCCACGCGGCAAGGCCGCCCCGCGTGACCCAATCCAGTGTGTTGTGCAGCCCCTGGGCGTTGATCACCATGAAGACATCCTCGCCATCGAGCAGCAACAGTCCATCACCGGAATCCTTCGGGTCGATTCGAGCCTCGGCTCCGACGTCGCCACCGAGCTCAAGAAGGTCAATCCAGGCCGTGAGCTCGCGGTCCGCTATCTCCTCGAAGAGGTGCGACGAATTCCCAACGAGACGACCATCAGGTGGCTCTATGCCTCCGCGATAGGGGTGGGGGTTCTCGGCCTGGTGGGCGTCGTCGCGTTGGTGTACCAGCGATGGATTGCCCTTCCAGACACTGCCGATCACGCAATCGACTGGCTGGACGAGATACCAGCATGGGAAGGCGAGAACCAAGGTCCAGTGCGGCACACGTTTCAGACTGGCAGCGGCATCCATCGCTGCTTGCTGTGGCTCGCCCCTCTGCCGAGCGCGATGTTCCTCGGGCTCACGATTTTCATCGTGAATCGCGTACCAGTATCGACGTGGGCCAAGCCATCACAGGCTTTGGGATTTGCCATGGCGATCATCAGTCTCGGCGGACCTGGGATTTTCATACTCGTTGCCTGGATCCATGCGCTTCGGGCATTGCGATGGAAGCTCACGGTTCACGAGCATGGCCTTCTGCAAGACACCGGTTCAAAACGTATCTGGACGAACTGGCGGAGCGTTCGCAGCTACACGACCGGCGCTCTCAAGCTGACTGACACGCTCATTGTCGTGGTCACGCGGCTGAAGCTGGTGTCGGGAAAGCGACTCGACGTGTCTCCGTTCTTCCACGATGGCCAAGCCGTTGCCGAAGCTATCAAGGACGTGCTGGTGCCGCACTTGTTTGATCGGGCCGTTCAGAATCTCCGCGAGCGCACACCGGTATCCTTTGAGCATGTCACCCTCCGGCGCGACGGCCTCGAGAACGCGGGCGATGTCATCCTGTGGCGACAGGTGGAATCCGTCACCGTTGAGTGGTCGGGTTCCCTCGATGAGGTCGTCATTCGTGTCGTTGGCCGAAAGAACCCGTGGCTGCGGGTACCGATGCCGATGTTCCCGAACGCCGAGGTGTTCCTCCAGCTCGTGAAAGCCAGCGGGCATTGAAGGGCACCAAGAAACCATGGCGTTCACCTCCCAGATGCCGACCAAACTGCTGGCGGAAATCCTTGATCGGATGGCGCTGTCGCTCTCCGCGGGGATCAGCGTTCAGAGGGCTTGGAAGGGCGAGGTCGCGCGGGTACCCCGCCGCTGGCGCGGTGCGATGGAGATCGTCGAACAATCTTTAAACGAGGGCGAAGGACTGTCGGCGTCCATGGCTCGCGCGGGCGAAACCTTTCCCCCGATGATCCGAGGGATGGTGGCCGTCGGCGACCGCACCGGCCACGAGGCCGAAACACTCCGCGACCTTTCTGGCATGCTCGACCATGCCGTGCAGACACGCCGTGAACTGCTCAAGGGTCTCGTCTGGCCGGCGTTTCAGTTGACAGTTGCCCTCCTCGTTGTCGGCTTTCTCATCTGGGTGGCAGGCATTATCCGCAACGAGCGCAGCGAACCGGTCGATATCCTCGGCTTCGGCGTCGTCGGAACCAAAGGGCTCGCAGCGTATCTCTCTGTGGTGGCGGTGCTCGGCCTTGCTGGATGGGTCGGCGGCCGCATGGCGGTGGCGAGTTGGCGGCGAGGCGGTGTCGTCCGTTGGTGGCTCGCTTCGGTGCCCCTCATCGGCACGGCGGC